>JBBQCR010000269.1:0-5277 GCA_038318935.1 Phycisphaerales bacterium | reverse complement strand
CACGACAGCGCTACGAACTCTCCGAGCGACCTCGCTTCTTCCGATGGCTCGCGTAGGAGATCGCGTTCCGCCGCTGATGGTACGCCGCGCGCAGCATCGTCTCAGCCCATGAGCGCCAGTTGTGGTTCCACATCTTCATCGCGAATGTGGTCGTCACCTCCGCCACTTGCTCGAATGTGATGCGCTGATTTTTCCCCCCGAAGCCGGGCGGTCTGCTCGGACAGGAACTGCATCGCGATTCTCGAGCACAGCCAGTGACGTATCAGACTTCGGTATGTGCGCACCTCGAACGCGCCCAGTCCCGCCTCCTGCTTCGCGCGCTCGAACCACTTCTCGACGTGCCAGCGGGCGAAGAGCGCACGGATGATCTCCTCCGGTGTTGCAGTCTCTGATGCGTTGCTGATCACGTACTTCAGTTCACCCGTCGCGTCCTGACGCAGGAACAGCAGCCAGTATCTTCGGTCCGTTGGGATCGGCACCCCGCGCGGCG
Organism: Phycisphaerales bacterium; assembly: GCA_038318935.1. Classification (GTDB taxonomy): domain Bacteria; phylum Planctomycetota; class Phycisphaerae; order Phycisphaerales; family SM1A02; genus JAEUIT01. The sequence continues at coordinate 4,787 of JBBQCR010000269.1, read as the reverse complement.
TCTCGGGCTGGTTGAGATGTACGAGCGTCGCCTTGTACTCCCATACGCAGGTCCCGCGGGTCGTCTCTTTCACGGCGCATCGCTTCCATTGCTGATCCCGGAACGCCGGACTGAGTCTGCAGAGATTGTCGACTCGCCGCGACGCATGGCATTTCTGAAGCGTCGCGCACGCCGGTCGCTTGACCCAGCATCGGAAGTCCTTCGACACTTCGCCCACGCCGCGCTGCCCCATCGCGTCCAGGTCGAACCAGAACTGCGGGATGCGGCCGTAGTCCTCGTCGAAGACCAGCCAAGAGAACCGCACGCCTGCGGCGACGGCGGCCTTGACCTGGTCGATCGCCATCGACCACTTCGCCTTGTAATGGAGGGAGTCTGGGATGCCCGCCTCAAGCCTTCGTTCGCGGTCGCCGTCCCAACTCTCGGGCAGGAAGAGGTCGCTCGCGAGCATGCACGAGAAGGGATTCGCGGCGTCGTCGTCGGTGTAGAGAAGATGCTGGACGACGACGCAGTTGTCGACCTTGCCCGATTCGCCGCAGTATTGGCGCTGCACGCCGGGTGTTTTTGTGCCGCGTTTGGCGTGCGATGTCGCGTCGATGACGCCGATGCCGCCGCGTTCGGCGCCGGGCCGGTTCGCGACGCGGGCGGTCAGCATGCGGTCGAGCCGCTCATGGTCCCAGGCAAAGAAGGAGAGGAACTCCTGCATGTTTCGCACGGGCACGTCGGCGGCTAGCGCGATGGGTTCGACGCTCTTTCGCTTGAGGTCGGCCATGAGTCCGACGAGATAGATCGCCAGATACTCCCATGTGCGTTCGCGCTTGAAACAGACGCGGAGTTCCCCGAGCCATGCCTTGAGCGACGAGTACACCGACTGCATCTGCGCTGCGTCCATGCGAGGTCTCCCGGGATGCGGACGGAAGTGCATCGGCTGGAGGCGGCTTGAAACTTGAGCCGATGTAGCGCTGTGGTGCTAAGGATGTGATGAATGGCGTTGAGCCGTGCCCGTTTCTTGTCGTCGGACGGCACCACCGTCCACGGCGCGATGTCGGTGTCGGTTGCCTTGAACATCGCGTCGCGGGCGCGAGAGTAGTCGTCCCATCGGGAGTACGACTTCAGGTCCATCGGCGACAGCTTCCAGAGCTTGCGACCGTCCTCGATGCGATCCTCAAGGCGGCGCGTCTGCTCTTCCTTGCTCACCTCAAGCCAGAACTTGATGAGGATGATGCCCGACTCGACCATCGCCCGCTCAACGAAAGGCACGGCGAAGAGAAACTTCTCGGCCTGCTCGTCCGTGCAGAATTCCATCACTCGCTCGACGCCAGCGCGGTTGTACCAACTGCGATCAAAGATGACGACTTCACCGGCCGCAGGGAAATGCGTGATGTATCGCTGGACGTACATCTGGCTCCGCTCGCGCTCGGTCGGAGCGGGCAGCGCGACCACTCGGAAGACCCGTGGGCTCACGCGTTCGGTGAGGGCCTTGATCGTGCCACCTTTTCCAGCACCATCCCGGCCCTCGAACACGATGCAGACCTTGAGTCCCTTTCGAACGACCCACTCCTGCATGGTGACCAGCTCGATATGGAGTCGCTCAAGTTCCTTCTCGTACTTCTTCCGCGTGAGTTTCTCGTCGGTCACGGACTGATCCTTTAGGGGCAGTGCAGTCGGTCAATCTCGCATGCAATTCTTACACGGCGGTTTGCGATTCCGTGCGAACACGATCTGTGGACTTGTCTTCCACGGCTGCGAAGCTAGGCTCGTCACCGCTCTTCGCCGCTCGTCGCACCCCCCAATCCATCATGACAACCACCGAGACCAAAATTCGTATCGCATTGATCACCGGCGCCAACAAGGGCATCGGCCTCGAGACCGCTCGCCAACTCGGGGCTCAAGGGATTGTCGTCTTGCTTGGGGCTCGCGACGCGAGCCGCGGTGAGTTAGCGGCCGCCAAGCTCCGCGATCAGGGCATGATGGCGTCGTTCCTTCCGATCACCGTGACCGATCACGAGTCGATCGCCGCGGCGGCACGACACGTCGAGCGCGAGCACGGGCGTCTCGACATCCTCGTCAACAACGCCGGTGTCCTCCACTACGACCGGGAGCACGTGGCGAGCGGAGCGACGCAAGCGGTGCTTCGCGACACCTTCGACACCAATTTCTTCGGACTCGTCGCGGTGACGCAGGCATTTCTGCCGCTTCTCAAGAAGAGTCGGTCCGGGCGCATCGTCAATCTCACCAGCATCCTCGGTTCCATCGCTGAGCACGCCGATCCGAACTCCTCAATCTACCGCGCGAAGTTCCTCGCCTACGACGCATCGAAGGCGGCGGTGAACATGTTCACCAATCACCTCGCCCACGAGTTGCGCGACACTTCCGTCAAGGTCAACGCCGCTCATCCGGGATGGGTGAAGACCGACATGGGCGGCGCGTCCGCTCCGCTCGAAATCGTTGATGGCGCAAAGACCAGCGTTATGCTGGCGACGCTTCCCGACGAGGGCCCCAGCGGCGGCTACTACCACATGGGCGTTCACATGCGCTGGTGAGCGAAGCGATCGCGGAGCGCGTCCATCATCGGGGTCCAGACGGATCTCATCCGCTCGCGATCCGTGGCGCTGAGAAGCCGATCGTGGGTGAGTTGCGTGACCGTGACATTGCCTCGGCCGAGCACCGTGACCTCAACCACGCTGCCCACGGGATCGGGCCATGAACACACGACGCGTCGTGATGGCGTCCGTCGGAGAGCGTCGGCGCCACCTGTTCGAAGGGCGCTGATGATTGCCGTCAGCACTTGCGTGGGCTTCGCCGCGACCGTGCGCTGCATCGACAAGGCGAACAGGCGGGTCGAGCGTTGGCCGAGAGCCCGCAGGCCGCGCTTCCGCTCGTAGAGCACCGTCACCATCTGGGCCCACCACGGGGAGAGTCGATGTCGTTCAAGGAGGTGCTTGGCGGCCTGCTTGTGGCCATGCGTCTTCGCATCGAATCGGTCGAGGACCGTGCACCAGTGGGACATCGGCTTACCGGTGCCTGTTTCGACCGCCTCGTCGCTCATCGCACGCGTTGCCATGATTCGGCACTGTATCGCCGATGCTCGCGTGGCTTTCAGATCCCCGATCGTCCTCGGTTACCATCTCGCCGCTTCTCGATCGTCCGTTCCTTTTTCCCCGGATCCGTTCGCATGGCCGAGTCACCGCAATCCCTGATGCAGCAGGCCGTCAACGCGTTCTCGAAGGGAGACCTCGCGAAGGCGGGCCAACTCTCCGATCGCCTCGTCGTCATCGCTCCCCGCGACGTGAACGTGTGGCTCCTGCGTGGCCGTGTCACCGCTCGGATGAGCCGCTGGGATCTCGCCGAAGAAGCCCTCGATCGTGCGGCCACACTGGCTCCCAAGGAAGGCGAAGTGCCGTTCGCCAGAGCGATGATCCGCATGCGGCAGGGGCGCATGGCGGAGGCTGTCGATCTCCTGGCGAAGACCGAACTCTTGAAGCCGAATCACCCCGAAGCCCGCAGCGCCCGCGCCGAGTGTTTGCGTCAGATGGGCGAGCCCAAGCGAGCCCTTGAACTCCTCGGTCGTTCGCCGAAGTCACCCTCGCAGGCGATCACCATCAGTGAGGCGCTCGCCGACATCGGCGATCTTGTGGCAGCGGAAAAAGTCCTGCGCGATGCGATGCAATGGGATCTCGGCAACAGCACCCCGAAGCAGCACATGATGCGCCGCCTCGGTGAGATAAAAGAGTCGCAGGGGGATTACACGAGCGCGTTCGATTGCTATCGGCGATCACGAGACGGTATCCCCTCCGGGTTGGACGCCGCCGCGGCGAAGCGCGAGTTTGGGCGCATCGTGAAGGAGTTCACCGCAGAGGCGTTTCGCTCGGTTCCCGTGCCGACGATCCACTCTCGTCGACCGTTCTTCATCGTCGGCATGCCGCGCTCCGGCACGACGCTCCTAGAGAAGATGATTGCCGCCCATCCGCACGGTGCCGGTGGCGGCGAGACCAACGCGTTTCTCTCGCAGGTGATGCGCTTTGCGAAGGATCCCGATCCATCGAGACGCTGGCCCGAGTTCATGGGCTCGCTCACCGCAGCCGACCTCGACGGCATCGCGAGCGGATATCTCGAGCAGACCGAATCGTTCGTCGCTCCGGGAGTCGAGCGCGTCGCCGACAAACAACTGCAAAACTGGGTCTTTGCCGGGCTCATTGCTGCAGTGTTTCCCGACGCCACGATGGTGCATCTCCGACGCGATCCCTTCGACACGGGGATCAGTTGCTTCGAGCGACTTGTGCCCGCGGCGATGCCGTGGTGCGCCGATTTGACCCATGTCGGTCAGATGTTGGCAATCAACGAGTGGGTCATGGAGCATTGGCGCGTCGTCATGCCCGGACGCATGATCGAGATCCGTTACGAGTCGCTCGCACGGGCGCCTGAAGCGACGTTGCGACCACTGCTCGAAGCGACAGGACTCGCTTGGGACGACGCGTGCCTGCGACAGCACGAGCGAAAACATGTCGGGCTGCGCGAGCCGCCGCCCACGTTGTCGGCCGACCAGGTCAAGCGTCCGGTCTACGACACGTCGATCGGTCGCGCAGAGCGATTCGGTGCCGTGCTCGAACCGATGCGTGTCGCGTATCGCGCGATGCGGAGCGAACTTGGACTCGCGCCGCTGGGCTGAGTTGCTGAACGTGGAACGCGGGCGATCCGCGATCATTCCGTCGACACAGGTTCGCCTGTGAAGGTGGTGGTGCCATCGCATTGCGCTCCAGCGTGCCGCCACAACCTGCAAAACGGCCGCG
>JBBQCR010000268.1:0-5291 GCA_038318935.1 Phycisphaerales bacterium | reverse complement strand
CAACTTTTCCAGGAGGGCAAGGAGATTGCGGCGCGGCGCGTCGATCGTTCGCTCCGTCCCGACCAGGACGCCGCAGTCCTTCACCTCCTGGCCGGTGCAAACACCGTCGTCTGCAAGGTCGTCAACTCCGGAGGGCCTGCGGGGTTTTTCTGGCGCGGAACCGAAACCGCAGAGCTTGCCGGAGACGTGATGGCGGCTGCACTGCCGACGGAAATGCTGTCGCAACCGCTTCGCGATCGGTTCGAGTTGGGGTGGCGCATGTCGCGTTCGCCGCGCTACCGCGAGGCCGCAGCAGCGCTCAAGGCGACCGAGACAAAGGTCGCTGCGATTGAATCGACGGTTCCGCTCACAATGGTGATGAAGGAGATGCCGACGGAGCGCGAGACCTTCGTCCTCAGTCGTGGTGCCTACGACCAGCCGGACAAGAAGCGGAAGGTCACGCGAGCGATTCCGGCGGCCCTCGGCGCCCTGCCTGCGGACGCGCCGGTGAATCGCCTTGGTCTCGGCGAATGGTTGATGTCGGCGGAGAATCCGCTCACCGCGCGGGTCACTGTCAATCGCTTCTGGGAACTCTTCTTCGGCGTCGGCATCGTGAAGACCACGGAAGATTTCGGGCAGCAGGGCGATTGGCCGAGCCATCCTGAACTGCTCGACTGGCTCGCAGTCGAGTTCCGCGAGAGCGGTTGGGACATGCGGCACATGCTGCGACTGATGGTGACGAGTTCGACCTACAAGCAGGCGTCCACCATCCGTACCGAGCTGCGGGAGCGCGATCCCGAGAACCGGTTGCTCGCGTCGTTTCCGCGACGGCGTCTGACCGCCGAGCAGATTCGCGATCAGTCGCTCTATGTTTCTGGTCTTCTCGTCGAGAAGGTCGGCGGGCCGAGCGTCAAGTCCTATCAGCCCGAGGGACTTTGGCAGGAAGTCGCGATGCCCCAGTCGAACACTCGCGTGTACGAGCAAGGGATGGGCGAGGACCTCTGGCGTCGCAGTCTCTACACCTACTGGAAGCGAGCATCGCCGCCGCCGTCGCTGCTCACGTTCGACGCCCCGACGCGCGAGTTCTGCACCATTCGGCGAAATGCCACGAGCACACCGTTGCAGGCATTGGTCCTCTGGAACGATGAGCAGTATGTCGAGGCCGCCCGAGTGTTGGCCCAGCGCACCCTCAGCGAAGAGGGCGATGACACGTCGCGACTACGGACCATGTTTCGTCGCTGTACCAGTCGCACGCCGGAAGCCGACGAACTGTCGACGCTCAACGCGGGACTCGCGCGATTTCGCGAGCGTTTCCAAGCAGCACCGGACGATGCGGAGTCGATGCTGAAGCGGGGGCAGTCACCGCGCGCAGCAGGCATTGCGGCGCCGGAACTCGCCGCATGGACGATGCTCGCCAGCACGATGATCAATCTCTACGAATCGTCAACACAGCACTGAGCTTTGAGAGACGCAACGATGGATCCACTTGAACGCTACTACTTGGACTGCACGCGGCGCCGCTTCTTCGGGCTCGCGGCAAACTCGATCGGCGCCAGCGTCGGCGGAGTCGCGCTCGCGTCACTCCTTGGCTCTCTTGGCACGGAGGCGATCGCCGATGCTGGAGCCGCAGCGTCCGCTCAGCAGCCGCAGATCGGAGCGCACTTTCCTGCCAAAGCCAAGCGCGTCATCTACATGCACATGGAAGGCGCTCCCAGCCAGATCGATCTCTTCGATCACAAGCCGAAGCTCCGCGGCCTGTTCAATCAGGACTTGCCCGATTCGATCCGTAACGGCCAGCGCCTGACCGGCATGACCAGCGGACAAGCGCGCTTTCCGGTGGCTCCTTCGATCTTCAAGTTCTCGAAGTACCGCAACAACGAGGACGGCGTCTGGCTGAGCGAGCTGCTGCCGCACACCGGCGGTATCGCCAATGAGATGTGCCTGATCCGCTCGATGCACACCGAGGCAATCAATCACGAGCCCGGCATCACCTTCTTCCAGACCGGCAATCAGCAACCGGGGCGCCCGTCGTTCGGTGCATGGGCCAGTTACGGGCTTGGCTCTTCCAACGCCAATCTGCCGACGTTCGTAGTGCTCATCACGCAGGGGATCGGCAACATGCAGGCGCTTTCGGCCCGCATGTGGGGATCGGGTTTTCTGCCAAGCGAACATCAGGGCTGCAAGCTGCGTTCCGCTGGCGATCCGGTTCTCTACCTCAAGGATCCGACCGGCGTCTCGCGCGATGATCGTCGGGCGATGCTCGATCTGGTCGACGATCTCAACCAGCGCGAGGCCGCCCGGTCTTTCGATCCCGAAGTGCGCACCCGCATCGAGCAGTACGAGATGGCCTACCGCATGCAGATGTCGGTGCCGGAACTCACGGACTTCAGCGGCGAAGACGAAGAAACCCTGTTGATGTACGGCCCCGACGTTCGCAAGCCCGGCACGTTCGCGGCGAACTGTCTTCTGGCCCGGCGGCTGGCCGAGCGCGGTGTTCGGTTCATCCAGCTCTACATGCGTGGGTGGGACCAGCACGGCAATCTGCCGAGCGAGCTTCGAGCGCAAGCCAACGCTGTCGATCAGGGACAGGCGGCGCTGGTCAAGGACCTGCGTCGCCGCGGCATGCTCGACGACACACTGATCCTGTGGTCGGGCGAATTCGGCCGAACCGTCTACAGCCAAGGAACGCTCACCAACGACAACTACGGTCGCGACCACCACCCGCGCTGCTTCAGCCTGTGGCTCGCGGGCGGGGGCATCAAGCCCGGCATCACCTACGGCACCACCGACGACTTCAGCTATAACATCGTCGACAAGCCGGTCGACGTGCATGATCTGCACGCCACCATGCTGCATTGCCTGGGCATCGATCACACGAAGCTCAACTACCGCTATCAGGGCCGGGACTTTCGGCTGACGGATGTCTTCGGCAAGGTCGTCAAGGACATCCTGGCGTGACGATCGATCAACTGCTGCAGTTCGCTGGACGTTTGCATCCGATGGTGCTGCACGCGCCGATCGGGATGGTGATCGGATTGCTGGCGATCGAGGCGGTGGCGCTCGTTCTCCGTCGCCCGCTGGCACGCGAGAGTCGCACCACGTTGGTGATGCTGGTCGCGTTCACCGCGGTGCTCTCAGCGGTCTCGGGGCTGCTCCTGCACAACGAAGGGGCGTCGGAATCGGCGCTCGTCCAGACTCACCAGTGGCTCGGCATCGCGGTCGCGAGCGCCGCAGCGACGATGGCTGTCCTGCAGTGGCGCGGGCGAGGGCTCGCCTACGCGGCGATGCTCGTCGTTACCGCGGGCTTGCTGGTACCGACCGGACACTACGGCGCGTCGATGACCCACGGAATCGCGTTTCTCACCGAGCCATTCGCGCCGAAGACGGAGCGAGTCGCGTTGACGTCCGCAACCGAAGACGTCTTCGTCAGGAGCATCAAGCCGATCCTCGACAGTACGTGCATCAGTTGCCACGGCGCCGAGCGCACGAAGGGCAAGCTCGCCCTGCACACCCGCGAGGCGATCGAGCGCGGCGGCGAGAACGGCGCGATTCTTCTCGCTGGACTGCCGAGCGAAAGCGAGATCATCCGCCGCCTCCGCCTTCCGCTTGACGACGACGAGCACATGCCACCGCCGACGAAGCGGCAGCCCAGCGAGGCAGAGATCGCCGCGATCGAAGCGTGGATCGCAGCCGGGGCGTCGTTCGGAACGTCAACGGCGACTGTGGAAGCGCTCGCGTTACCAGTCGCCCAAACGCCAGCGGTTGCGGAAGGGTCGCTTGCACCGCCGCCCGCGCCGACCCAAGCCTTAGCATCGCTTCGCCAGAAATTGATTCATGTCGAGCCACTCGCGAGAGATGCGACGCTCCTCATCGTCGATGTCTCTGCGGTGGCGACTACTTTCGGCGATCAGGACGCGCTGTTGCTGCTCGCGCCAATCAGGGAGCAGATTGCAGACCTGAAGCTCGCTCGCTCGAAGATCACCGATGCCACCGCCGCTCTCGCTGCGACCATGCCACACCTGGCGCGTCTGGACCTCAGCGCCACTGCGATCAGCGACGACGGCGTCGCGGCACTCGCCACGGCGCCCGCGCTGACCGAGCTGATCCTGAGTCAGACATCGCTCAGCGAGCGATCCGTGACGACGCTGTCGGGCATGCGTTCGTTGAAGCGACTCTACCTCTGGAAGACCGGACTGGCTGACGACGCCAAGCAAAGAATCGCCACAGCACTGCCATTGGCGATCGTCGACACCGGTTCGATCGCCGACGCGGAGATCCTCGCCAGAGAAAGCGATGTCGCGCCGGCGACAGCGCCCGCCACGGCGACGGCGACAAGTTCGGCACTCGTCCCTGTCAACACGACGTGCCCCGTCGCCGACAAGCCGGTCGATCCCAACTTCGCGATCGTCTACAAGGGCCGCGTCATCGGCTTCTGCTGCAAACACTGCCTCGCAAAGTTCCTTGACGACCCGGCGCCGTACGTGGCGAAACTACCGTAAGAGCGCGGGCACGCCCTACAACCGCTCACCGCATTCGCTCTTCACGCGGTGCACGATCTCACGCATCTTGTCCATGGCAGTGAGTGCGGCCCGAACTTGTCCGTCGAGCGGATCGAGCGTGGCGTCCTGAAAGTGCTGGGCGACGTCGTCGTTCCAGTGCTCGCGAACCAGCGACCACTTCACGAGCAGGTCCTTCAGGGCAACCTGGGCTTTGATGCGGCCACCGGTAACGCTCATGGTTGTGTCTCCTCTGGCGTGGACGCGTCGGGCATGATTAGTGGCGTTGGTGGCGTTGATGGCGTTGGCGCGGACATATCGTCGCCCGATCGCTTCATGCTGGTCACGCCGAGCGACGAACCGATGCCATCGAGAAGATCGCGGAGATCTGGACTCGGCATGCGGAGGTATTCGTCGAGTGCCCGGGCCATCCGAGTCAGTCGGGCGATCGCGTTGGGAAGGTCGCGGTCGACTGCCGCGTAGAGCGGTTGCACCGCACCTTTGTAGAGCGCGTACTCGCGTTCCATCTGGATGGCCCAGCGCTTCGCTGCCTTGAGTCGACGGTCCGCGTCGTCGAGTTCGGCGATCGCCCGTTGCAGGGCCTTCTTCTCATCCACCACCGACGCCCGCTGATCGTTCGGTGACGGTGTGATCTGTTTGCGGAAAAGGGCGGACTTGCATGTCGTCACCTCTTCCTGCTTCTTGCGAATCACCTTGGTCCAATGGGACTGGCAATCGCGGGCGAGCCAGTCGGCCACGCGACGAATCTCGCCTTCACTCTCGTTGAGTGCAAGGCCCGCCTCCTCAACAAACTTG
>JBBQCR010000267.1:0-5300 GCA_038318935.1 Phycisphaerales bacterium | reverse complement strand
GCTTCAAAAACTGCGGCAGGGAGCGGTTCGCCTCCACTCACGGCAAAGCGAATCGCCGCGAAGTCCGCCGGCGTCCCGTCCTTCACCGCGAGCAAGGCATTGAACATGGATGGGATCGCGACCATCGCTGTCGGCTTGTGTTCGCGGGCGAGGTCCACGATTCGTTTCGGCATGAACTTGGCGGTGTAGACCACCTTGCATCCGACCGACAGCGGTAGGAGCGTGAGTACCGTCAATCCGTAGCAGTGGAATTGAGGCAGCACGCCCATCAGGACGTCCGCCCGAGTGAAGGGAATCCAGGTGCAGATCTGCCGAACGTTGGCGGAGAGATTCGCCGCCGTGAGGATCACACCCTTGGGCTTGCCGGAGGTGCCCGATGTGTACAGGAGTACCGCGGTGTCTTCCTGACGCATCGGGTTCCCGAGGCGCGGGCGAGGCAATCCCTTGAAGGAGAGGTCCTCGAGATTCAGCGACGAGATGCCAGCGGGCAATCCGCCTGTGAACGCGAGCATCGGACCGACCGTGACGACCGTATCGCAGCCGGCGTCGTTGAGCACGTACGCCAAATCCGCCTTCGACAGCAAGTAGTTGATCGGAACAACCGTCTTGCCAAGGGACCACGCCGCCAGCAGCGCCATCGGAAAGAGCCCCGAGGTCGGCAGCATGACTCCAACCGCGCCCTTTTTGGTCGTCCGCTCGAGAGCCGATGCCAGATGCCAACTTCCCAGCAAGAGGTCGACGCCACGCCAAGACCGTCGATCGTCGACAGCGACAACACGTCGGGGATGGAAGAGCAACCGGCGACGAATCGTGGACAGGAGTTCCATGGCGGCGGCGGTAGCATACGGACTCCATCGCGTCTTTCCTGTGACCTCGAACTCCCGCTGCCACCATGCGATCCTCTTTCCCACTCGTCGTCGCACTGCTGCTGCTTCCATTCGCTCCTCTCGCTGCGTGCGGCGGGAATGCAGATGCCCTGAGCCGATCGCTGACCGCCTACGACGCCGGCAAGTACGACGAGTCCTTGACCTTGGCTCAGGAAGCGTCAGCGTCCGCCGCCAACACCAAGGACAGCGACGAAGCCGCCTATCTCGCGGGTATGAGCGCGTTCCGGCTCAACCGCTACGACGAAGCGATCAAGTGGCTCGAGACTCCGGCGCGGAGCAGCGATCGCTGGACCGCAGGTCAGGCGGGCATCACGCTGGGGAGTGCGTACCTCAAAGTCGGCAGGCGTTCCGATGCGGCTCGTGCATTTGCAAAGGCGGGAACGAATCTCGACGGCGAGGATGCGAAGAAGGCCCATCTCGCTGCGGCGAATGCGTATCGCGAGTTGGGCGACCAGAGCATGGCCAACGAACAGTTCCGGCTGGCGAACGTGCCCGCGCCGAGCACTCCCGCAAAGACCCCTTCGGACACGGCCCAAGCCGGAAGCGGAACGGTGACCACGCCGCCCGTCACGGGTCCGTTCGTGTTGCAGGCTGGCGCTTTTCGAGACCTCACGAAGGCCCAGCGTCGAGCGGACGAACTCCGGCCGAAGGCGGCCAAGGCCGGACTTGGCGAACCAAAAGTCCTCTCCAAGCGAGGCACCGACGGCGGCACCCTGTACGTCGTCCAGCTCGGCGGCTTCAGTGAGCGCCGTGCAGCGGACGCTGCCGTCGCAAAGCTCGGTGCCACTGGCGTTGTCGTCGGTCGTCCGGCGGCGACTGGCTGATGCGCCCGATGGCAGTCGCTCTCCTCAGCCGTCCCGATTGATGAGGAAGAGCGACGTCTTGTGGAAGTACTCGATCATCGCCGCCCGTTCGGGCTCTGGAATCGCCGCATCTTCCAGTGCCCCCCGCATGTGGTTCATCCATCGCTGTCGGGCGTCGATATCGATGGCAAACGGGGCGTGTCGCATGCGCAGCCGCGGGTGGCCCTTCCGCTCCGAGTAGGTCTGCGGGCCGCCGAAGTACTGGATGAGAAACTCCGCCTGGTTCCGAATCGGGTCCTCGAGCTCGGCCGGGAACATGCCGCGGAAGCTCGGGGTGGTATCGGCGCTGACGCGGGCATAGAACGCTCGCGCGATGGCCCAGAAGGCCGCCTCGCCGCCTAGTCGCTCAAAGATGCTCGGAGTAGCAGGTTCCATGTCGCGATCGGAAAGCGTCGATCGTATAGTCGACAGCCGTGCGATGGGGGGATCCTGTTGGATCCGGTACGTCCTCACCTCGGAGGTGTCTGTTGCTCTCGATGACCGCCGCCGCCGTCGCAGGCCTTCTGCTCGCCGCCTCTCGCGGAGATCCGCCCGCCACGCTGCAGCCGCCGACAACGCCGGCCGGCGGTGCCGCCGCCGCTGCGGGCCAGGCTGTGCCGCCGCGCGTCGATGCCCCGGTTCGCGAAGAGAGCGTCGAGGATCTGATCCGTCAGATTCGCCGCAAGCACTTTGGTGGAATGCGCAAGCCGGAAATCCGGGCCCAAGGGTGCGAGAAGCTCAGGACCTTCACGTCGCCGTCCTCGCTTGAGATCATGTACCGCGAGTTGCGCAGCGAGAAGGAAGATGTCATCACCGCGATGCTCAACCATTTCGCGGACTGCGGCGACGGCGGGCAGGCGGCGCTCGCGTGGGTCGCAATTCACGACGATCTCGTCGCGCTGCGCCGCGCGTCCGCGGAGCGCATTACCCGTCCGGAGTCATCGGGCGCACGCTTCCCGATCCGAGACGCGCTGCAGTCCGGCGACAATCTCATGGTCAACCGAGCGGGCTCGCTCGCAGGAGCGATCGGCGCGATTGACCTGATTCCGTCGCTCATCGCAGCCCAATCGGTTGATCGACCGCGCACCGACACGCAAGGCGATCTGGCGTGGATCGCCATTCAGCAGCAGAAAAGCTACGTCTCGAATCTCGTGCCGGTAGTTGGCGACAACGCCGGGGCTTTTCAGCCGATCGTCAGCGTGATCGGCGAGGGTTCGCTCCTTCGCATCATGGACGCGGTGGTGATCATCTACCGCACCGAAGTGCACCAGGCACTGGTCAGGCTCACCTCCGCCGACAGCGGCGAATCCACGGAGCGATTCGGCTACAACCAACGTGAGTGGCAGGAGTGGTACGTGAACGTCTACCAGCCGCTCCTCGCGCAGCGGGCCCAAGAGAAACTCCGCATCGAGCGGGCGAAGCAGATTGAACGCGACGCGAATCTCGACGCCGACGACTGAGCGTTGACGCGCGCGGCAGATCTCAGTCGTTGGCCGCGCGGGTGTGGGTCAGCGCGACGAAGCTCACGCGCACGTCCTCAACCGCGCGGACGTGTCCAGTCGCGTCCAGTCGCACCAAGGTCGCGCCGACGAGTCGCCCAACGGCGAAGGTGCCGTCGGCCCCGGGATTCACGGGAATTCTGCCCTCGAGCACATCGTTGACGCGCTCCTGAAGTTCGGACGAGTCGGTGAAGATCATCGTGCTGCCGCCGGGTCGCAAGCGAGCTGGCGGATAGTCCACCGATTTGAGCTGCAACACCTGATGCTTCAAGAGCAGCCCTTGACGGCGCTCATCCCATCGCACACCGATGTCCGCCGAACGGGCGATCCAGTTGGGCGGCGGCAGTTCCTTCGCGTCCATGCCGACACGTACCGAGAGCGTTCGCGTCGGCTTGTCCTTCCCGACCGGCTCGTCGCTCCAGTAGCTGAGGGCGACGAACAACAAGCTCAGTGCGGCCAAGCCCAGGACCGTCGATGCGATGCCATACGATCGGCGCATGCACGGGCTATCGGCATCCGCTTCCTTCGTCTTCAGCCACGCACCCGCTTCGAGAGTGCATCGGCAAGGTGTCGATACTGATCGGCGTGGTTATACGCCTGACAAGAGATCCGCACGTGCCACCGATTCCCCCAGTCGACGACTGGAATCTCGATGCGCTCGCGGAGGTACAGGTCGGCCTGCAGCGTCTCGACGTTCTCGAAGCGCGTTCGCGCCGTCTCCGGAAGGACGACCGTGGCCATCGACCCGAGCATCGCGTGATCGTTTGGAGATCGCGGCGCGACCGCCAGCGCGGCGCACAAGAGATCGTGGGCCCAGACTGTCAATGCACGATTGTGTTGCCGCAATCGTGCCCAGCCAAGCGGTTCGAAGAGGGCGATCGCGTCCTGCGCAGCGAGCCACGCGCTGATGTCGCGCGTCCCCTGCCAATCAAACTCGACATCGAAGCCCTCGTCCAGGAAGTGGCTCACCGTCGCCGGATGCACGAACCGCCGTCGCGCTTCGTTCACCCACAGGAATGCGCATCCCTTCGGGGCGCACACCCACTTGTGTAGGTTGCCCGCGTAATAGGTAGCTCCCACTGCGGAAACATCGAGATCCAGCATGCCGGGCGCATGGGCGCCATCGACCATGCACTCGATGTTCCGCGCAGCGCAGATCGACGCGACGCGCTCGACCGGGAAGAGCAGCGCCGTCGGTGATGTCACGTGATCGATCAGAACCAATCGCGTGCGCGCGTCGAGTGCCCGCTCGATGCGGTCGGCGATCTCGTCCGCGCCCGAAGTCGGCAACGGAATCTCAACCACACGGACCTCCGCGCCGTACCGACGAGCGAGGTAGCGCATCGTCTGATGCACCGCGCGATACACATGGTCGGTCGTCACCATGACATCGCCCGGGCGCCACTCGATCGACCGGAGCACGGCGTTGATGCCCTCGGTCGCGTTGGTGACGAAGCCGAGTCCCGCAGCGTCGGCCCGAAGAAAGCGGCTGACCCGCTCGCGAGCTGGGGCGAGCAACTCTCGACAGCGGCGCCCCAGCACTTCGATCGGGCGCGACTCGACCAGGTCGCGGTACCGCTCCTGAGCCTCGCGCGTTGGGTGGGGCACACTGCCGAAGGAGCCGTGGTTCAGGAACTCGTAGTTCGGGTCGAGAGGCCAGAACTCCGTCCACGGGGCGTCCAAGCGGGCCGGAGACACAGATCGTTGCTCGGTCCCAACTTCGAGGGAGGCGGGTGTCATCGCCGGAGCCTACCGGAAGCCCCAGCCCCATCCGTGCTCAACACGCGCTCTCGAAGAAAGTTCGGGAAGCCTCTTGCAGCCGGATTCTGTTCGGGTAACATCCACCGAACAAAGTGTAGAGTTGAACCCTGACAAAGACCGATCATCGGGAGCCGAACAAGAGGCAGCCAAACCGGCCATGACGCCGGGCAGCCAGACCAACCGGCGACTGAGGAACTTCGTCATGACCAGCCATTCAATTTCCTCCGATGCAGCGCTCAAGGGCACGGCGGTCACCGCGATGCCCGCCGTTCTCCTTGGGCCGGGCGGCGCGTTTCTCGTTGCGTACCACC
>JBBQCR010000266.1:0-5301 GCA_038318935.1 Phycisphaerales bacterium | reverse complement strand
GCCAATGACTTCGAGCAGGCGCACACGCTTGGCATCGTTTGAGCCGTCCGCACGAGCGATGGTCATCAGCGTGATCAGGATGGTGCTGGCCGGCGTGCCGTCGATCGATACGACCTCGGTTCCGGGCGTCATCGCCGGATTCCCGGTGAAATCTCGCGTGACGATCATCCGCCCGTCGAGCCAGCGAAAATCGAACGGCAGCTTTTCGGACGACATCAGCACAGCTTCCGCCACCGCCTTGGACTGGTTGTACGGGTTGGGTTGCGTGTGTCCGCACTTGATTCTGGCGGTGAACCTCGCGAGCTCAAGGAACGCCTCGCGCACGGTGAGGTCGTGATCAAACGCCGCGTCAAGCGCCGCGAAGTGCGCCTCCATCTGCGCCTTGGTGTTGTAGCGATACAGTCCGGGATGAAGTTCGCTCAGCACGCGACGGAGAACGACCAGATCGGCCTTGAGGTCTGCTGTCACGATCTTCGCAGGCTTCGCAGGCTTCGCAGGCTTCGTGTCGGTTGCCGCCGACGCGGGCGGCGCCTCTTGGCCATGAGAAGCCCTTGCACCAATGAGAATCGCCATAGAAAGTGCAGCCCCCATTGCCAGCTTCATCAGACCCTCCGAGTGTCTTGAGCGAAGAATTTCCGATGTGGCCATTGCGGTACCCAATATGAAGCCAACTGGGACGCCAACCCCGCCTGTGACCTGCCTCGAACGAGCATCTTGAGCAGCGACGACGATCCCATCGCTGCTGCATGCCACGTGGATTCGGTCAAGCGCCCGTGAACTTCGGATTGTGGATGCGATCGGAACCACATCGATTCGCCAGGGTCACCCCGAATCCGCGCCCGGCCACGCCGCTCGTGACCCCGAAGTCCATCCACACGATGACGAACCGAGGGGGCCCGCTCGATCAGCGGATCGTCACGAGTTTTCCAGCAGGCTCGAAGCCGAGCGACTAGATCAGCAGCCTCGATCTCAGCGCCTCAAAGGTCTCACCTTGATCAGCCCGGCATCGACAAGGCCGCTCCTCCTTCACCTTTGGGAATCGCGATCGGCCGCAGGAAGCCCGATGACTTCCATCGCGTCAACGCGGCGTTGGCGAATGTACTGCTTCTGGTCGAATGAGTCGACTGCTTCTTCGGACCGCAGCATGCGGTTGGCAGTGTCGTCCGGATCGACATTTTTGGCGGCACCGATCGCGGCGAGCTCGTCGATTGCGCCATCTCTCTTCGCAAACTGAGTTGCCCAATCGAGTTCTTACCAACGAACACTGATCTCTCCAGCAAGGTCCATCGGCGTGCAACCAGTGGCATCTCTCACCGTCGGATCAGCGCCGGACGCAAGCAATGCGGCGACGCGATCACGATCGGTGCGGCGGACCTCCGAGTGCAGAGGAGTTTCGCCGAGCCTTGCATTGCCTGTCGGGCTGTCGCCACCACTCACCTACCGGTCGATCGCGATGAACTCCGGACGCAGTGCTTCGCAAGCGCGGATGGCGTCCGACGAATGTGCGAAGTCAAAGTCGGGCCGAACGTGCTCGTCGTGTTGCTCGGGTGCGGGCATCGTCGTGCGGCGTAATGGGGGTCGCCCGGCGACGCATCTTCCGAGCAGCCTGTGGCGAAAGTGCTTTGGAAAGCGAGGATGAGCAGCCCAAATGACTTTCGCCACCGGCTGATGGGACATCCCCGTACGAAACATGGCCCCGACAACGTCTCCTGCGGCGAGACAACGTCGTCGTTCGAATCGTGCAGGGCGTTCATGGAGACGAGTCCTTCCCCCCTGCACACTCCACTGGAGGATGCGGCTTGTCTCAGTCATGTTGGCGCAGCATCGGCGCGCAACACCGCGCGCACTCGCAGTCGCAGCGCTGGCAGCACGTCACGTGTGAACCATGGGTTTCGCGTGATCCACATCTGATTCCGCGGCGACGGATGGGGGAGCAGGATACGTGTCGGCAGGAGTCTCTTCGCGGCGCCTACGCCTTCGGTGAGGTTCTCGGCTTCATCCGCGAGGTAACGCTCGAACGGGTAACGCCCGATGTAGATTGTCAGCTCGATCTTTTTGAGCTTGGGAAGTATCTGTGGGTGCCAGAGCGGGGCGCACTCGGGGCGCGGGGCCATGTCGCCGCCCTTGGCCTTGCCGGGGTAGCAGAATCCCATCGGCACAAGGGCGATCAGCGATTCGTTGTAGAACTCCGCGTCTGTCACGCCGAGCCATTCGCGCAGACGTTTGCCGCTGACATCGTTCCACGGCACTCCCGTTTCGTGCGCGATCCGGCCCGGGGCCTGCCCAATGAGAACGATGCGGGATGAGCCGGACGCGGCCAAGAGCGGTTTGGGCTCGTTGGGAAGTGTGGCCTCGCAGACTCGGCAGGCACGGACCTCCTTCAGTATCGAGAGCGAGATGGGGTGATGGGTGGGCATGGAAGGTGAGATGCCGGAGATCGCACAATGGTTGTTACGAACTGCGGGCGAACGGCATCAGATTGCACAGATGTCCGATTCCCGCACCCAAACCCGAACCCGGCGCGACCGCAGAGATGCGTCGCAAGCGGCGCTCGACGGAACCGGGCTCGCGCTCTTCTAACGAACCACCCGCTCGACGCGCTCGCGCTCACAGACAACCGAGCGACACGGTTCCCGCGCGGTTGCCGTGACCCGACACACATCACGGACATGATTGAACGGATGCGTGACCGACGCAGGAGCGCTGACGCGCCGAGGTTCGTTCAATGAAGGTCCTGCAGTCCTCCCTACAAACCCAAATACTCGACAAGGAGTAAGACCATGAACACGACCGAACTCAAGACGCTTGACACCCAGCTCAACGAGATGACCCGCCAAGGCAAGATTCTCGACGCCCTCGAAAAGTACTACGACACCGACTGCACTTTCCAAGAGGGCAATCAGCCCACCCGCAAGGGGCGCGCAGCGCAACACACGCACCTCAGCGGATTCTTCAAGACCCTCAAGTCGTTCAACAGCGCGACCCTGCACGCTCAAGCCGTTGGCGATGATGTCTCGATCACTGAATAGACTTTCGATATGACCGGACCCGAGGGTCCGATCCTGTGGAACGAGATCCTGTCGCGGCGCTGGCGCAACGGTAAGGTCGTCAGCGAGCGCTACTACACGGCGTCGTAGTTCGACGACCCTTCAAGAAAACACGCGGGCGGGCCAGGATGGCCCGCCCGCTCTTTCATTTCTCCAACTGGTATCGGTGTCGCCCGTGACCTGCTCCCCAGAATCGGAGCCAGTTTCGCTGAGAGTTTCGCTGAGAGTTTCGCTGAGAGTCCCGATGAGCGCCGGACGGGCTTTGGAGACGCTCGACGATGAAACGAACACCGACATTCGCCTGAGCAGATCATCAACACGCTGCGCGACTCTCTCCCCTATCGCCGCGGTATCCTCGATCGCTCGGACCGCAACGGACACTTCGCGTCGGAGTTCACTCCCTCGATCGGCGTCAGCCCGTAGACCCTGTACGCGTCGCGGCCCCGCGAGCACGCTTGATCGGTGGGCGGTCGTGTCTACTCCCCGCGTGTCCACGCTCCAAGCATGACGGCGAGATCACCGCCGTCGACAACACCATCTTGATTGAAGTCGGCATCTGGACTGCGAGTTCCCCACTTCGTCAACAGCACGCCAAGGTCATCGGCATCGACTGCGCAATCACCGGTGAGGTCTTGGGGTGGTGGTGCGACGGGTGTGAGGATGCATAGGCCACCGACCACGTCGTTCGAGCACAACGCGAGAATCTGTCCAAGCTCATTGATGTCAATGGCGTCAGCGCAGATGAAACCGAACTGGTCGTCGACGAGACCCTGCAATGGAATCGCCTCGCCGTGTATCCAGAGCATGCCGACTTGTGACTGCATGGTGCGAGGGTTCGTCGGGTGCACCGCGTATCCGATGATGACGCTTCGATTGTTGATGCCGCGCGCAAACGAATTCTTGTAGAGCGAGAACTCCGCCAATGCTTGACCGACGTTCGACTGCCACACCGTTGCTCTGCTGGCACTTCCCCAGAACGGCACGGGGCCAAACGTGAATCCCACGACGACACCTGCGTCGTTGATGGCGAGGCCGTTGCTTGCTGTCCCACCTCGGAAAGGTGGCAGCCAATCCACGTGGTGCCCGTCCCAACGGAACGCCGAGCCTCCCCGAACGAGAGAGCCAACGTCGCCTGTAGTGAGGCCGGAGTTGGCGATGTCGCGTACCTCGCACTGCGTGTCTGCTCCTGGATCGAAGTCGACGAAGGTTCCGGCCTGCCAGATGAAGCCGACACGCCGGTTACCGAGGTCGCGGCTCCCGACGACCTGCAACGAGTTGTTCACTGCGTAGGCGATGCTTCCGATGCCGCCCGGCAAAGGGGGCAGCATGATGATTGAGTCGGGGAGCCAGATAGTCGCGGTCTGCGCGCAGGTCCACGTGAATCCCACGACGACACCGGCGTTGTTGATGCCGTGCGCGCGAGCAGTGTTCTCGCCGGATGGAAATGGCAACTCAATGGGTGAGTCACCGAAACTTCCCATGACCGCAGTTGTGAGACCGAAGTTCGGAGGGCAGCGCTCGCGATATCCCACCCACGTCCCGCTCGCGTTGATGCTGCGCCCGACGTTACCCATCACCAGTGGCATGTTGGGGCACTGGTAGTTCTCGATGAAGGTCGCCGTATAGCGACACTGTGCCGAAGCCGCAGCGCAGAACACTGCCGTGCCAGAGAGCGAACACGCCGCCAAGAACAAGTTCCGCCACGACGAAGCTCGTGCGGTCAGATGCGATGCAGGTGGTAGGTTCAAATCAGTCATCGCACGCTCAATGAGAAAGGCTCAGGGTCGCGCCGTCGCCAACGTCCCGCGTCCGACTCCCGCTCGGACCCTTAGCAGACACACACGTTCCAATCAGCATCACAGGCGACATCCCTTTGATTCTCCCAGCTCGTGGAACAATCACCAACGCTCTGGGCCGTACTTTCTCGATGATCGTGGTCCCCGGATCGCCGTACGGGACAGACACGTACAGCTCAAGCGACTTCATCACCAGCCTCGATGTCAGGGCGCGCGAGGCATCAAGGGAATGAGCCCGACGTCGGCGAGGACGATCAACCTTCAAATGTCGGAACTTCGATCGGCTGCTTGCCCGCGAGCAGCGCGAGGATTGCCTCGGCGTCCTTGAGTCGCTGGGAAACGTATTCCTCACGGGCAAATGGATCGACGCCGTTATCCGACCCAGGCATGCAGTGAGTAGTGCCGTTGGCATCAGTATCCTTGGCGACATTGATCCCGAAGGCCTGGTCGAGTGCATC
>JBBQCR010000265.1:0-5333 GCA_038318935.1 Phycisphaerales bacterium | reverse complement strand
CGGGGGCGGTCCACACGGATCGTCCCCCGCTCCATGCCTATCCGGCAAACATCACCTACGGGAATCTGATCGCGGAGAATCGCCGCAAGAGCGCGTTCCTCGTGGCCGGAATGATCGGTCTCCTGATGCTGATCGGCGCGGCGATCGCCCTGCTGCTGACTAAGAGCGGACGCGGCGACGTTGTCATCCCATCGCTCATCACCGGTGCTGTGGCGGCAGGAATCGTCGGCGCGCTGGTCAGCATGTGGTCGTGGTTCAGCGGCGCGAAGGCGATTCTCTCGATGGCGGGCGCGAGAGAAATCGAGAAGCGCGATGACCCGCAACTCTTCAACATCATGGAAGAACTCTCGATCGCGGCCGGGCTACCGATGCCGAAGGTCTACGTGATCGATGATCCATCACTCAATGCATTCGCCACCGGGCGCGATCCCGAGCACGCGGCCGTCGCGATCACCACCGGTCTCAGGCAGATGCTGTCGCGTGACGAGCTGTCCGGCGTGATGGCCCACGAGATGAGCCATATCCGTCACTACGACATTCGCCTGTCGATGCTGATGGCCACGTTGGCCGGCGTCATTGTGTTTGCAGCCGACGCGGCGCGGCGCGTGGCCTTCGTCGGTTCGCGTTCCTCTTCCCGCAGTTCAAGCAGCAACGACAAGGGAGGCAATCCGCTGATGATCCTCCTGATGGTGCTCGCGATCATTCTCCTGATCGTCGCTCCGATCATCGCGACGGTTCTGCGGCTGGCGATCAGTCGTCAGCGCGAGTATCTCGCCGACGCAGGTGCGGTTGAACTGACCCGCTATCCGCAGGGCATGATCGGAGCGCTCGAGAAGCTCGGTGGATGCCGCCAGCCGCTGCGAGTCGTCAACGACGCATTGTCGCCGCTGTTCATCGTGAATCCAGTGAAGAAGGCGGTCGAGTCCGGCCGCCAGAACGCTTCGAGTATTTTCCTCACGCACCCACCGCTCGACGACCGCATCGCACGGTTGCGGGCGCTCATGTGAACGGAGCGTCGATGAGTACGAACACCATCGTCGCGGAAGGTGCGATCTTCCTCTGTCTCCTGGTACCCGTTGCAATCGCCATCGTCGTGGCGATCGCGGTCGCTGCCAACAAGGCGAACCAGCGAAGATTGGCGGAGTTCCGAGCGGTCGCCGAGGAATCGGGATTGAACTTCGATCCGAGTTCGCGCCCCGGATTCGACCGCGAGCATCCGCGCATCGAGTGCTTCCAGCAGGGCCACAGCCGTCGGGCCTTCAATCTTCTGAGCGGAGCCCTCGCTCCGCGTCCCGGAGCAGAAGAGTCCGCCCAGCTTCAGTGCATCGTCGGCGAGTACGAGTTCAAGGTCACGACCAGCAACGGCAAGTCGACGCAAACCGTCACCTACACGTTTGGCTTCGCGATCCTCATCACCAGATGGCATGTGTTGCCTGACATGTTGATTCGTCGCGAAGGATTCTTCGACAAGATTGCCGGATTTCTCGGATTCGATGACATCGACTTCGAGAGCGCCGAGTTCAGCCGCACCTTCATGGTGAAGAGTTCCGACAAGCGATTTGCGTACGATCTCATCGACGCCCAGATGATGGAATTTCTGTTGCAAGCTCAGGGCGGCACCGTGCCGAACATCGATGTCGGCGACAGTGGCTTCTGTCTCTGGTACGGGCAGAGCAAACGACTTGAGCCTCGGGAGCTTCTGAAGCTTCTCGACTGGGGACGGGAGTTCTTCGGACGCTGGCCGCGTGTCCTGCGTGCGGATCTGGACGAACGAACTGGAGCAAACTCGTGATCGTGACTTTGGCTGAGGCGATCGTCGTGGGAGTGCTGGTCGTCCTTGGGGCCTTGGTGCTGCTGCCGACCATCTGGCTCATCGCCACATACAACCGGTTCGTCTCGACGCGCCAGCACATGCGAGAGTCGTGGGCCGATGTCGACGTCGAACTGAAGCGCCGTCACGATCTCATCCCGAATCTCGTCAACACCGTGAAGGGCTATGCGTCACACGAGAGGGCCATCTTCGACCGGGTGACCGAGCTGCGAGCGCAGGCGATGAACACCACCGATACAAGCGCCAAGATTCCGATTGAGGGCGAGCTCTCGCGCTGCCTGCATCGCCTGATCGCGGTGGCGGAGGCGTATCCGACGCTCAAGGCCGATCGAAACTTTCTCGAGCTGCAGCAGGAGCTCACGCTGACGGAGGATCGCATCGCCGCGTCTCGGCGCTTCTACAACGCGAACGTGCGAGAGATCAACACGCTGTGCTCGACGTTCCCGAGCGCTCTGGTCGCGGGGATGTTCGGCTTCAAGGCGGAGGGCTTCTTCGAAGTCGAGAGCGCATCGGAGCGACAGGCTCCCGTCGTGTCCTGACCACCGCTTGCGTTGCGACGGCAACCGGCGAAGATACGACCATGGCTCGTGATCGCGTGGTGTCGCCGACGGAACGTCCCGGACACGAGGACCAGGCAAACCACGCGCTGCGGCCGCTGCGGATGGCCGAGTATGTCGGGCAGAAGGATCTCGTCGAGCGCCTGCAGATCGCCCTCGACGCGGTGCGAGCCCGAAACGAACCGATGGAGCATGTTCTCCTGCACGGCCCGCCTGGGCTCGGCAAGACCACGCTCGCGCACATCATTGCCAGTGAGATGGGGTCGCGGGCCTATGTCACCAGTGGTCCGGCGCTCACCAAGGCAGCCGATCTCATCGGGACCCTGACCAAGATGCAGACCCGAGATGTCCTCTTCATCGACGAGATCCACCGTCTTCCGGCCGCCGTCGAGGAGTACATCTATCCCGCGATGGAGGACTTCAAGGTCGACTTCACGGTGGACAGCGGGATGCACGCCAAGGTCGTGACGATCCGCCTGAAGCCGTTCACGCTGATCGGTGCGACGACTCGAGCCGGACTGCTGACCAATCCCTTACGAAGCCGCTTTGGCATTTCGCATCACCTCGACTTCTACGAAGAGAGCGATCTCGTTGCGATCCTGCACCGCGCAGCGGGGATGCTCGCCATGCGTGCGGTTACCTCGGAAGTCACGAAGGTCATCGCGTCGCGCAGCCGCGGCACGCCCCGCGTCGCGTTGCGATTGCTGCGGCGGGTGCGAGACTTCGCGCAGGTCCGCAACGCGGGCAAGCTCGATGCGGGAATCGTGGACGCGGCGCTCAAGCTGGAGGGCGTCGACCCACTCGGGCTTGACGAACTGGACCGCAAGTACCTGCGGACGATCCAAGATATCTACGAAGGTGGCCCGGTCGGACTTGAAGCCGTTGCCGCGACGATGGGCGATGACGGCGATACGCTCGAAGACGTCATCGAACCGTTTCTTCTCCGGA
Source organism: Phycisphaerales bacterium (assembly GCA_038318935.1). GTDB lineage: Bacteria > Planctomycetota > Phycisphaerae > Phycisphaerales > SM1A02 > JAEUIT01. The sequence continues at coordinate 1,997 of JBBQCR010000265.1, read as the reverse complement.
TCGGTTTCGTGGCCCGCACGCGCCAAGGCCGCAAACTCACCGCCGCAGCGATTGAGTATCTCTCGCGCTGAATCCCACTCCCGAACACAAGGAGGCGATCACTGCGCCCGGCCGAAGTTCTGCATGCCGTTCCAGGTGTTGTTGGAGGGGTCGGCGGGGATGCGCAGGGACAGGCTCACCGTTGTCTGGTCTTCGATGAGGTTGTAGCCAGCGGTCAGGTTCAGATTGAAGTCGGGGAAGCTGCGCGAGAGCGAGCCTTGGATGGCGCGGAGTTCGCCCGCCTGCAAGTCGTACTGCGGACTGAAGGCGATGAGATACTTCTTACCGACCTGATAGAGCACGCCGAACTGGATCAGTTCGGAGGAAGTCGGGGCGATATAGCGGTACTCCACATAGGTGCTCACGTCCGGCGCGTGTCGCATCGAGAGACCGATCGATCCCTTCGCGAGGTTCTCGAGGATCGCATTGGGATCAGTGATGTTGGCGCGATCCTGAAGCAGATACGTGCCGGTCCCGGCGATGGTGAGGGTGTCGGAGATCTGCCACGAACCCATGCCGTAGGCGTGGCTTCCGAACTGCGAGAGTTCTGGTCGCCAGGTATAGAAGGAAGGCAGCGCCGACTGCGCCATCACCTGCGGATTGTTCGCGTCTGCCTGCTGAAACTCGCTCGCTGAATCGTTGAAGACGACTCCCGCATCGATCGTGAGGAAGTTGACCGATTCCCACGCGCCCGCTCCGCCACGCTGCGTCTGCCATTGCTGTCTGACGCCCAACTGCGCGGCAGCGCCGCCGTTGGCTCCCTCGACGTCCTGATCGTAGATGGGAAGATCGCCAGGATCGATGTTGGCCCAGGCGCCCCAGAGCGTCGCGTTGGGTTCGATGATGTGCCTGATGCGATGGATGTCGAAGGCCCGGCTCTCCGCGCGGTCGTCGACCTTCACGAAACGCACGCTCGTGCGGGCGCCGGCGCCGACGCTGTAGGTGAGGTCTTCCGCGTTGGGGGAGTAGCTCTGAAAGTCCTCGAGGAAGTAGCCTGCTGCACGTCCGGTGGCGAAGGGAACGAAACTCCAGTTGTCCTTCGCGAACGGGATGCTCACATCGTGTCGGGTGTAGAACCGGGTGACGTAGTTTTCGGTGTAGCCGGCATCGAAGTACGCGTCGGTGATGCTGGAAGCAGGAGTCGCCAGATCAAACGCCTGCTGTGGGATGCCCAGTGACTGTGGCGTCCCCGACGTCGGGCGCAGATTCATGAGCGTTCCGCTCCACACTTGCGTCCAATTCACGGTCTTCCAAAGATCGTCGGCATAGCGGCGATACGTCAGCTCCGGCAGCTTGTCGACTTGATAGCCGTAGCTCGCAAGCAGATAAGAGTTGGAGAGGAATGAATTGATCCCATACTTCGCAAGCACGGTGAGGGCGGTGTTCTCCGACTGCGAATTGAGATAGACGCTCGACTCGTACTCGCGGCGATTGACAAAGTCGTTCCGACGCCAGGAGGTCACGAACGTCTCGTCGCTGATATAGGCAAGCTGAGCCTGCAGCATCACGTCGGTCGAGAGCGCGGTCTGGAACTCGCCGGTCGCGATGCCGCGCGGCGTGGAATCGATCTCGACGTCCTCACCCGACGATGTTCTGTCGGTGCCGCCGAAATCGTAGAGTCCGAAGAGATCAAGTCCGCCGCTCATCGCCCCGCGATCCAGTTTGAACCGCGTGCCAAGCGCCGGCCCGCGTCCCGTGTAACCGCCCGCGATCAGCGATGTTTCGACGCCGTCGGGTGGCGCCATGCCCAGCAATTGATAGAGATCCCAGCGGGTGAGGAGCTCGACGCCCTGATCCGATCGATAGCCGGTGTCGATCGCCTTCAGCGGCTGCGGTTCAACGTTCCCCTCGTATCCGGGCAGTCCGAAGAAGGGCACTCTTCCGGCGCGAAAAGTGATGTCCTCCGCCTTGACCGCCACCGCCCCCGGCATGCCCGGCGGGGGTTCGCTCACGGTGAC
>JBBQCR010000264.1:0-5350 GCA_038318935.1 Phycisphaerales bacterium | reverse complement strand
CTTCGTCGCCATGGCCGTCGATGAGGTCGCCGCCGTCGAGGACCCCGTTGCGGTTGAGGTCTACCACGAGGTCGTAGCCTGCGCCAACCATCAGGTCCGAGCCTGCGGCGAGACCGCTGGTCGCGAGCGACTTCACGCTGGTCGCTGCCGTCGCTCCGAAGGTGATGACATCAGGAGTGCCGCGAGCATCAACAAGCGTTGCGTCGCTGTCCCACTGCGATTGCGTTCGATTCGCAACCACGTAGACATCAGCGGTCGCGTTGGCCGTCGACGGCGTCTGGGCCGGATCCACCGCGACTTGTACGAGCGACCCCTTGTTGTAGCTCTGCATGAAGGTCGCGTACGGATAAGCGGTGAGGCTGATCGCCGCGAGTTCGCGATCGATCACCACTCCAGCACTGGGACATGCCCCCCAACTGCCGAGGAAGACTGCGAGATCCGCGCCGTCCACCACACCGTCTCCGGTGAGATCGCCCGGGCCCGCCGTTCCCCAGGCACCGAGGAGGCTCGCCAGATCAGCGCCGTCGACGCCTCCGTCGCCGGTGAGATCCGCAGGGCACTCGCCAGCGAGAAGAGTGTTCGAAAGACCGCACGCGACAATCGTCGCAATCGACAATGCCAGAACATTCAAGGACCGCGTAATAGATCACCTCCGGGAGATGCAAACGTACCTCGTAGCCTCGCCTCTTCCAAGCCGAAGAAGCAAAGCAGAACGAGTTTGGGCGGATTCGCTTCCCTTTGGGAAGGAGTTCGGTCGATTGAGACGATCCCGCGGATTGGCATGCGAGCGATCCCCTCCCGCCAAGTTGCCGACGATCGGCTACCTTGCCCTGTCGAGTTCCCCCCGATGGCCATCCGGACCAGCATCCAACCAGGTCAGCTCTTCCGAATCGGCTTCATCGCCGTGCTTTCCCTTGGCTTTGGACTGTGGGGTGCTTACGACTACGCGATCAGGATTCCTGCCCAGGAAGCTCTCGTCGCCGAACACACGGAATTGAAGAAGACCAAGGACGCCCTTGAGTCAAAGGCCCTGACGAAAGGCCTGACGCCGGACGAGGACGCGACGCTTCGATCGACCAACGCAACCTTGGCCGCGAAGTTCATTGACGCGCCGACGCCCCCCGCGGCCTACGACCGTGCAGTGCAACTGTGGGTCTACGTGATCGCGTGCGGAGTGATCGGCACGCCATGGGCGTTGTGGATGCTGTATTCGCTACGGAAGAAGCAGTACGAGCTCACCGACGACGGGATGCTCGTGACTCCCGAAGGATCGTGCAGGATCGATCAGATCCAGAGCATCGACATGAGCCGTTGGATGGAGAAGTCCATCGCGGTCGTCACCCTCGCGGATGGCACGACGTCCCTGCTTGATGATTACAAGTACAAGAATCTCCATCTGATTGTCGGCGGCGTCGCTCATCGCTTCTACCCGGATCAGTGGACCGAGGACGCCCGCAAGGCGACCAAGGAGGTCCCGGCTGTGGAGGAAGTCGCAGCCGCTGAGACCAAGGACAGTTGAGCGAACCGGCGCGTCCGGGAACTGTCAGCAGCATGTCTTCGGTATAGTGGTTCTCCCGGCGTTTCACCGGTGGAACGAACCAGCTATGCCCCACGCCATCAACGAACCGACGACCGCGATCGCCAAGCAGGACCGGTGTGCCGACCTGTCCCACCGTCCGCGAGTGCTGCTGGGCAAGATGGGGCTCGACGGGCACGACCGCGGCGTGAAGCTGATCGCTCGTGTGCTGCGCGACAGCGGTATCCACGTGATCTATTCCGGGCTGTGGCAGACGCCGCGATCCCTGGCAATCTCCGCCCGCGACGAGGACGTCGACGCAATTGCCGCGTCGATGATGTCGAACTCGCATCTGGTGCTTGTGCCGCGACTTCTTGACGAATGCCGCAAGGTCGGGCGGCCCGACATGATTGTCAACGTCGGCGGCATCATTCCGCAGGAAGACGTCGAGACGTTGCTCTCCAAGGGCGTGCATCGCATCTTCCATACCGGCACCACGATGGACGCGATCGTCGACAGCGTCCGCGAAGTCACGAAGCCCTACGGACCGCTCAGCAGCGATTCGCCGACGGCTCAACTCGCCCGACGCATTTCCTTCGCCCACGCGGGAAAGACGCCCAAGGACGCCCCTCGTCGTCGTCCAACGCAAGTCGTCGGCATCACCGGTTCTCCCGGCGCTGGCAAGAGCACGCTGGTTGCATCGATGGCGAGCGAGGCCGTTCGACGCGGAGAGCGCATCGCAGTCGTGGCGTTCGATCCCATGAGTCCCATCACCGGCGGGGCGCTGCTCGGAGACCGTTTGCGGGTTGACTTCAATGTGGTCGACGAGAGCATCTTCTATCGATCGCTGGCGATCGTCGGTGAGGACTACGCGACGCTGCCGGACATCATCGAACTCATCGGCGGCGCGGGCTACAACAAGCTCATCATCGAAACCGTCGGCGCAGGTCAGAACGATGTCGCGATCCGCAACTTTGTCGATCGCACCGCGGTCGTCGTCGTTCCGGGCATGGGCGATGCGGTGCAGATGGACAAGGCTGGCATTCTCGAGATCGCTGACGTGTTCGTTGTCAACAAGGCCGATCACGCTGGCGAAGCGAAGCTCGTGCGCGAACTGCTCGACATCGCGAGCGGGCGAAAGATCTTCGAGACCATCGCCACCCAGGGAAAGGGCGTCGTCGAACTGCTCGACGGCCTCTTCGCTTGAACGCCCGCAGGAAGAGTCTCCGCTCTCACCGACGGACCACACGCTCATGACGCTCGAGTTGCTCGGTGGCGCTCTTCTCATCGTCCTCGCTCGCATCGCCGACGTGACCCTCGGCACGCTGCGCACGGTGGCAGTCATCCACGGCCGCCGGTCGGTCGCGTGGCTGCTCGGTTTCGCCGAGGTGCTGATCTGGGTCACAGTGGTGAGCCAGGTCATTCTCACCGTGCGTGACAACTGGTTGTATGCCGTGGCCTACGCCCTCGGATTCGCGACCGGCAACTTCCTTGGCATCACGATTGAGCAGTACTTCGCGTTCGGTCGCCAGATCGTGCGGGTCTTCACCCGCAACGGCGCAGCGATGTGCGATGCCTTGCGGGGCCAGGGATACGTGGTCACCGAATTCGACGGCAAAGGGCGCGACGGTCCGGTGACGATGCTCTTCATCGAAATCGAGCGACGCTCCGCGCAGGAAGTCGTCGAGATCGCCCGCTCCTTCGATGCGGAGTGCTACTACACCATCGGGGATATCCGTGAAGCGTCGAGTACGAGGGTCTTCGCGAATCAGTCGACTGCGTCGGGCGAGGAAACCCAGCGGAAGTGACGGCGACCAACGCTCCCCAACGGACGTCCCGCGCCGTTACACTTGCTGCCCTTTCGTAGGCACTTTCAGCGAGCTCACACCATGACGACCGCCACCGCCATCCCGCAATCGAGCGCCACCGCCGTGTCGCTTCCCCGCAGTACGAACCAAGCGCTTGGCATCGGACAGTTCGCTGTCGACTTTATGTCGGGCACCATCGGCAGGCCGTCGCAGGCGGTCATCGATCGCACGGTGATGTTCCACACCGACAGCGTGCTCTGCGGACTGAGCGCGATCGCCCTCAAGACCAACGCTCCGACGCTCTTTCGTGCGGAAGCCGCCGAGTATGCCCGTCCCAACGGCGTGCCGGTGTTCGGCTCGACGCAGAAGGTCGCTCCCGAAAAGGCGATCGTCGCGAACTCCAGCGCCGTCCGCGAGTGGGACTCCAACGGCACAAACTTCGGCTACAACCCGGCGCTCGGCCATACCGCGGGCGAGTTCGGCCACAACGACTTCTATCCGGTCGCGATCGCTGCGGCGCAACTCGCGGGCAAAGACGGAGCGTTTGCGGTCCGCGGGATGATCTGCATCGACGAGATCCGCGGCCGCCTTGCCGAAGTCTTCAGCCTCAAGACCTACAAGATCGATCACGTCGTGCACGGCGCAATCGCCAGCGCCGCGGTGTACGGAGCGATGCTCGGCGCAACCGCGGCGCAGATCGAGAGCGCTATCGGCATGGTGGTCGCGCACTACATCCCGTGGCGCGCGATCCGGGCGGGCAAGCAGTTGAGCGATTCCAAGGGTGCCTCGGCTGCTCTCTCGACCGAGGTTGCAGTCCTCTCGATGCAGCGCTCGATGCGCGGCTTCATGGGACCGCGGGATATCTTTCGCAATCCCGAGAGCATGTTCCGACAGTTCGAGAAGACCTCAGGCGATAGTCCGTTCGATCTGGTCCTGAGCCACAGTGGTGACGATTTCGCCGTCATGGGCATGCACTTCAAGCTCGGACTCTACGAGCACCAGTCTGCGGGAGCTCTGCAGGGACTTCTCACGCTGATTGAGAAGAATCCGCACCTCGTCCAGGCGAACGACGCGATGAGCCTCATCAAGTCGATCCGCATCGTCGCCTACGAACCCGCGTTCGGGATCATCGGCGACCCGGCCAAGCGCGATCCCAAGACGCGACAGAGCGCCGACCATTCGATGGTCTATATCGTCAGCACGCTGTTACGAAAGGCGATCGATGCGGCGAAGGGCAACGCGAGCTCGCTGGGGGCGACGAACGACGAATACTGGAAGTCGCTCATGCTCGGGCCGTACGACTACGACCCGGCGTCTATCAAGAACGCCTCAACGCGGGCCCTGATGTCCCGCATCGATTTCGCGCACGGCGGACCCGACTTCGACCGCCGCTATCCCGACGGCATTCCTACCTCGATCATCATCACGACGACCGACGGCAAGACCTACGACAGCGGATTGGTGATGTATCCGGCCGGACACGCCCGGAACACGACCGCGAACCTGAAGGACATTCTGCAGCACAAGGCCCGGCTGCTGGGCGCCCTCGCTACGAAGGACTACGAGAAGGTGATCGAGCGTTTCAATCGCATCACGTCGCTCTCGGCTGCCGACCTCGCATCGCTCTACGGTTTCACGATCGAATCGCGCGACGGCTACGAGTAAGTTCGGCGCGAGAATTACAGCGGTGGCGGAATCGTCGGTGGAGCGGTCGGCGGCACGAGAGGCGAGGCGAGCGTCGCAAGCACGGCGCTCGTGCGGCGAACAGTCGTCGGCACCGCCTTCGCGATCCGCAACGCTCCCACGCCGAGGCCTAGGACCACGACCGCGCCGACTAGCCCGACGATCCCCTGCGCCAAGCGCAGTGCGATCGGTGTCGGCGGAATCGTGGGCATACTCATGGGCTTGCCCATTGTTGCGAAGGAGAATGTCGGCATCTCCTGAACGATCATGGCGGTGCCCGTCAGTAGGGTTGAAGCCACCAGGACCACGAGGGTGATGGTGTGGAGATGCTTGAGGAAGCGCA
>JBBQCR010000263.1:0-5352 GCA_038318935.1 Phycisphaerales bacterium | reverse complement strand
CGGGCGACCTTGATGATGGTCACCGGCTGCACGGGGACATCGCGGAACGGACTCTTTCCGGTCGGCGTGGTGGCTTCCTTCGTGCCGGTCGGAACGACCTTGATCTTGTCGACCACATCCATGCCGCCGATGACCTTGCCGAACACTGCGTAGGCAGCGCCGCCCATCGGCTGGTCGAGCATCGGATTGTCGACGACGTTGATGAAGAATTGCGACGTCGCGGTGTCGGGCTGCGGCGTGCGGGCCATCGAGATCGAGCCGCGCACGTTCTTCAATCCGTTCTGCCACTCGTTCTTGATCGGCTTCTCCGTCGCCTTCTGGGTGAGATCGGGAGTGAAGCCACCGCCCTGAATCATGAACGTCGGGATGATGCGGTGGAAGATGGTGCCGTCGTAGAAACCCTTGTCGACGTACGCGAGGAAGTTCGCGACCGAGATCGGCGCCTTCTCGGGATTGAGCTCGATGATCACATCACCCATCGAGGTCGTCATAAGGACGTATTCGGCGGCTGGCGCGCTGCCACTCTTCTGCTCGCCTCCTGTTGCGGCGGGAGCAGCGGGTGCCGGCGGAGCCTTTGGGGCTACCGTCGGGGCTGCGGTCGGGGCGGTCGCGGGGGGCGTCGCGGGCCGAGCGACCGGAGTTGCCGGTCGAGCCGCCGGAGTGGCAGGTGGAGTCGCAGGGGGGGCGGTCTGAGCGCTCACGCTTGAGGCGGCGACCGCAAGCGTGGCGAGAAGGACCGAGGCGGTCAGCGGACGAACGAAGGCAGAAGCCAAGGAAAGCATCGAGTGAAGCTCCGGAAAGCCCTACGGGAGTTCGAATCGTGGCGCGTCACGCCCCAGAGGCGTGCGCTCGATCGAGTTCCCGAACGAAGGTGCAGATGATAATCGGTCGCCACCAACAAGGACGGGATTCGGTCGCGCTTGGCCTTCGAAGCCCCGCTCGGTCATCTCCCGACACCTCGGCCCATCGCCTTGTGCAAGCGTCCGATCGTGCGTCTGCGTCCGCTCGTTCGGGTCTCTGAGGGGACGAGGGGCTCCGACACGGCGTACCATCCGAATCTTCCGTCGAACGGACTTTTGACGCCGCCAACACCGCGTGCCGACACCCCAACTCCCCAGCCACCGACGAGCGACGCTCGGTGGGAGACCGAATCTAGCTCCCGGGTCTGCTGACGCGACCACTGTCGACGGTCTCCGATCCTCCTCAGCCCTCCGACCTCCGGGTCGCCTCGCCTTCGAACCGATGCCAGCCTCCACCACGAATCCCGCCGCAGCGACGCCCTCACGCAGGGGACCGCTTGTGTTCGTATTTGATCTGTTTTCCAACGTGCGGTTCGGGATCGTCCTGATGGCGATCCTCTTCTTTTACATGTCGATCGGATCGGCTGGCATCATCTATCCGGACGTCGGTGGTTGGTCCCACGATCAGATGCGGCAGTGGCGGCCGTTCGAGCTCACCGAGTTTGAGTGGTTCCACTGGTGGCCTTTCGATGTGCTTCTGATGCTCCTCGCGATCAACATGATCGTGACGACGTTCCGGCGGATTCCCTTCAAGGCCGTCAACTACGGCGTGTGGACGATTCACTCCGGCATTCTGCTGATGATGGTCGGTTGCTGGATCTACTTCGGCACCAAGGTCGAGGGAGACGCCCCGGTCGTCCGACGCAAGGTTGTCGCCGAAGTGCTTGGGAAGTCCGCTGATGGAACGGAAACGGTCATCGATCGCGTGGAGTTCGTCGCCAGTCCTGGCCAGCGCGTCGCGATCGGCAACGGCAGTCGCAGCTACGACCTGGAGATCCAGAGCATCGATCCTGAATGGACGATGGCCTCCGATGATCTGAAGGGCCAGCAGGCGTACTCGGTCAACGTCATGGTCCGGCGCACGGCCCCCGACAGCACGTCGTTCATGCGGCAATTGCTTGCAGGGCATCCGGAACACACCGAAGACGTCCTGTTCACCGGCGATCAGACGCAGCCGATGAAGCGGGCGAAGAAGGAAACTGGCCGAGCCACGATCGACGACCAATTGCGGCTTTCGCTCGAGTACGAGTCGTCGCGCTGGTTCTATCTGCGGAACGAACTTGAGAAGTCATGGACGCTCTACGTGCGCAAGGCCGGCGACCAGAGCTCGGCGAATCCGTGGGTGGAACGACCGATCCATGGACTTCCGCTCTACAACGACTACATCGGCGATCGGGCGCTGGTCTTCCAGGATGCGACCGACAAGCCGTTGCCACTTGATCCGATCGACTTGGCGGTAACGGCGAGCGATCCCAACGATCCGTTTCAGGACCTCGAGTTTCGCGTCACCGGCTACCTGCGGTACGCGATGAATCGCAGCCAATGGGCAGCCGGCGGTCCGACAGCCCCGTTGAATCCGGTGGCTCGCATGCTGATCGTCGGGCAGAACGGTCAGCGCGGTACCTACCAACTCATCGCACTTGATCCGAAGTCGAACAAGGCCGACGAAGGCGTGCTGCAGTTTCGTTTCGTGGCCAGCGAGCAGGCGTTCGAGTCGCTCAAGGCGCCGCCGACACTGCGATTCCGCATCCCCGAACTCAACGTCGATCTGCGCGAACCGATCACCAGCGTGGCGCTGAGCAACCGCGACATACCGTTCAAGCCGATCCCGATTCCCGCGGGCACACCCGATGCGGCAGCGAAGGGCTATAGCTATCGCGTGGTCACGCTGCAGGACGACCTGCCGTTCGTGGGCGCGACGGCAAGCGTTGCGGTGGTTGAGATCATGACGCCCAAGGGTGCGTTTCGCCGCTGGGTCTTCACCGATCCCGCGCTGACCCGCGACGTCACGGACGAACTGATGAAGGATCCGCACGCACCCAAGGTCATCGGCGATCCGTCCATCGAGGTGCTGTACGAGGCGGGGCACGGGCTCGCGCTCGTGACCCTTGTCGCCGGCCCCGAACCGGATCGACTGCGACTCCTTTCGGCGTTGACGGACACGCCGCAGATCATGGAGTTGAAGCCCAACCAGACCGTCCCGCTTCCGGCGGGACTTTCAGCGCAGGTTCTTGAGTACGAACCGCGGGCGATTGTCGAGACCAAGCCGTTTGTGGTGCCGCGCGAACAACGAGAGCGCGACGCGGGCAATCAGTTCGCCCAGATCCTGCTTGAAACGCCAGGCGCCGATCGGGAGTGGATCAAGTATCACCACTATGTCTTCGACGGACCCACCGACGTCATCCGCCGCTTCCCATTCGCACCGACGACCATCCGGCTCGCGGACGGTCGGGCGGTCGAGGTCATGTTCACGCGCCAGCGCCTGCCGCTCCCCGCGGACATCGCGCTCGACGAGTTCGTATTGACCTCCCACATCGGTGGTTTCACGGGTGAAACCGGTTCGATTCGCGACTACACGAGCATGCTTCGCTTCCGTGACACGCCCGACGGTCCTTGGACTGAGCCCACAGCGGTCAGTATGAATAAGCCCGTTGAGCATGGCGGACTCGCCTACTTCCAATCGCAATGGGATCCGCCCGATCAAGCCCGGTTCGAGGGCGATCGCGCGTCGCGCGGACTCAACTACACCGTTCTCGGTGTCGGCAATCGACATGGCGTCGGCGTGATGCTCGCGGGCTGCTGTATCGCGGTGCTCGGCATGATCTACGCGTTCTACTTCAAGCCCGTCCTGAAGCGCCGCCAGCGCGAAGCTGTCTATGCCGCCGTCGCCGCCGCTTCCAGCGCTCCAACCGTTTCTGCGGAGGTGTCATCGTGATCGTGCGTGGGCTGACCGTCTTCGTTCTTGCGCTCCTCGTCACGATCACGCCGGCCCGAGGCGACAACGATTTCGCGAGTCGGGTCGATCTGGAAACGATCGCCCGCATCGCGGTGCATGGCGACGGGCGTTTGAAGAGTTTCGGCTCGCACGCCAACGCAATGATGGATGCGGTCAGCGGACCGCGGCGCATCCTCGACCGTGAGCCGTCGTTCACCTATCTCGACATGATGTTCCGTCCCGATGCGTATGCGGACGCGGACGTCATCTACGTCAAGAATCGGCAGGTGCGCGAGGACATCGCCCTCGCGATTCTGCAGGAAGACGCCGCCGAAGCGGGTATCGCCGAACGCATGGAGGCGTTTCGAGAGTCCGGGCTGATCAGTCAGCGGCTGCTGACGCTGCCCCAATTGCAGCCGGTGTTCCGCAAGCTGGAGGCGGATCTCATCAAGAGTGCCAAGCAGATGGACGCGATCAGATCGGCGCAGACTGTTGCCGATCCGCGGTTCCTGCTCTCAAAGCTCCGCATCATTCCGCCGGGTGACGGCAGTGACAAGCGGCCGTGGCACGGGATCGACGAGGTCATGTTCGTACCGGGTGCTGTGGCGGAGCCCGCAGCGTTCGTGATGCTCGCTCAGCGAGGCGAACCGATCGAGGACATTCCCGCCGCGACCCAAGTGGCGATCGCTGATGCGTGGCGCGGCATGTACACCGCGTGGTCCAACGCGGATTCTGAAGGCGTGAACACCGCGGCCCGGTCGTTGGCGACGATCCTCCCCTCCATCGCACCCGATCTCTATCCCGACCAGAATCGTCTCTCGTGGGAGCACTGGTACTTCGTCAAGGATCAGCTCACCAGAACGTGGCTCGTCTACATGGCGTCGCTGGTGTTTCTCCTGCTCGCTCTCGTCTATCGCTGGGCGCCGGCCCGATGGGTCGGCATCGGCATCTTTGCGATCGGGTTCGGACTGCAGACTTTCGCACTGCTGCTGCGCTGGTACATCTCCGATCGCTGGCCCAATGCCAATATGTTCGAGGCGGTGACGACATCCGCCTGGTTCGGAGCCTGCGGGGCGATCGTGATCGAGTTCCTGGTGCGCCGCACCCCGATGAGAGGACTGTTCTTCCTCGGCAGCGCGGCGACATCGATGGTCGCGTTGATGACCGCCCACTTCCTGCCGGCGTATCTCAATCCGAACATCTCCAACATGATGCCGGTGCTGCACGACGTGTGGCTCTACATCCACACCAACGTCATCATCTTCAGCTATGTATTGATCTTCATGGCCGCGGTGTCCGCAGCGTGCTATCTGGCGTGGCGAGCCGTCGGCGGAGGTCGGGCGTACGCTCGGGCGGGCGGTGCGGGCGCACTGGTCCTGGCGGGAACGCAGGTGCCTGGTCGGGCGATCGCGAAAAGTTCGATCGGCGAGGTCCTCGACGGAGTGACGATGGTCCTGATGGAACTGTCGTTCGTACTCCTGTGGGCGGGGATCGTGATGGGTGCGATCTGGGCCGATCACTCCTGGGGACGTCCGTGGGGATGGGACCCGAAGGAAGTCTTCGCCTTGAACACCTTCGTGATCTTCCTGTTGCTAGTGCACGTCCGCATCAAAGTCG
>JBBQCR010000262.1:0-5356 GCA_038318935.1 Phycisphaerales bacterium | reverse complement strand
TGAAAGCGCGTCGCAGGATCGTTGCCCCACCAGCCAGCGAAGCGAGGCAGTGACGAGTCCCGGCCATGTCGTTCATGAACGAACGTCCCCGCGACCGCTCCGGGTCCGGCATTGAGGTACTTGTACGAACACCAGCACGCGAAGTCGACGTTCCAGTCGTGCAACGACAACTCGAGATTGCCCGCAGCATGGGCGAGATCCCAACCGACCTTGGCGCCGACGCGCTGCGCAGCCGCCGTCAGCGTCCGCATGTCGTGGGCCTGTCCACTGAGGAAGTGCACGCCACCGAGCATCATCAAAGCCAGCTCGTCACCATGTCGTTCGATCTGGGCGATCACATCGTCCGTGCGCAAGGTGTGTTCTCCGCTGCGCGGTGCGGCAAGCAGCAGATGCTCCTTCGGATCGAGTCCGCGAGCACGCAGGTGCGACTTCACGGCATAGGTGTCGCTCGGAAATGCGCTGTCCTCGATGAGTAATTTCGTACGCTTGCCTTCGGGCCGAAAGAAACTCACCATCATCAGGTGCAGGTTCACCGTGAGCGAGTTCATCATCACCACTTCGCCGGGCCGCGCACCCACGAGCCTCGCCCCGCTCTCGCGAAAGAGCTCGTGGTACGAGTACCAAGGGCGTCGAGCGTCGTGATGTCCCTCGACCGCGTGGTTGGCCCAGTCATCGAGCTCCTCGGTCAGCAGCTCGCGGGTGCGGAGCGGCATGAGTCCGAGCGAGTTGCCGCACAGGTAGATCGCTTCTGCACCGCGCTTCGTGCGCGGAATCGCGAACTGCTGCCGATGCGATGCGAGGTCGTCGATCGCGTCGAGATGCCGGGCGAACGTCTCGCTCGCCTCGAACGAGGCCGCGGTCACGTCGGAAAGCGAGCGAAGCGTGGTCATGCGGAGAGTCCGAGGAAAGTCCGAGCTGTGCCCGCGAGCAGCGCCTCGCGTGTCGCTTCGTCGAGATCGTGCATCGATTCGATCATTGCACCAGGCTCGTGTTCGCCGAGCGGGAACGGATAGTCGCTGCCCAGAGCGATGCGATCGCGACCGACAAGTCGCAGCAGGAATCGCAGTGCTTCGGGATCGTGGACCAGCGAGTCGAACCACAGGCGAGGCAGCGTCTCGCGCGGCGACACCGTGTTGTCGATCGCGCAGAGATCCGGCCGCTCGCGAAAGCCATGCTCGATGCGCCCGAGCGTGAACGGGAAGGAACCGCCACCGTGCGAGAAGCACACCCGGAGCTTCGGAAGCCGCGCGAAGATGCCGCCGAAGACCATCGAACACGCCGCGCGAGCCGTCTCCGCGGGCATTCCAACGAGCCACGGGAGCCAGTGCTTCCGCATCGCATCCTGACCCATCATGTCCCAGGGATGCACAAAGACCGCTGCTCCGAGTTCTTCGCAGCGGCGAAAGAACGGGAAAAGTTCGGGGGCGTCGAGATTCCAATGATTGACGTGCGATCCGATCTCGACGCCGCGCAATCCCAGTGCACCGACGCAGCGTTCGAGTTCGCCGATGGCCAGTTGCGGATCCTGAAGCGGCACGGTGCCAAGGCCCACGAAGCGATCCGGTCGTCCGCGACAGACCTCGGCGATGTGGTCGTTGAGGAATTGTGAGAAGTCGAGGGCGTCGCTGGCTCGCGCCCAGTAGGAGAAGAGCACCGGGACCGTTGAGAGCACCTGCATGGCGACGCGATGCCGATCGCACTCGACGATCCGTTGCGCCGGATCCCAGCAGTTGGACTCGATGTCGCGAAAGGAACGGCCGTCGATCTGCATGCGGGCGCAGCACGGACCATGATGGTCGAGCGCGACCCAACCGCCGTAGCCGTAGCGTTGGCGAAGGTTCGGCCAACGTTCGGGAAGAATGTGGGTGTGGAGATCGATCTTCCCGGACCGCATCGGCGGCATCCTAACGGGGCGACGTTTGCTTCCGCCGGCAGCGACCTTGATTCGTTGTACGATCTCCCATTCGACCCGCGTCAGGCGACTTCGGGGGGCTGGCGTGTCCGTTCGGACGAAGCCCAATCGCTCCCGGCCCGACGCGGCTCCATCGACCGGCCACAACCGGTCCGGACCACCATGTCCACTCCCTCCGCTGGCCACGGCTCGCGGACTCCGCTCACAACCCTGCTCGCCCTCAGTGTCGGCGCCATTGGCGTCGTCTATGGTGACATCGGTACGAGCCCGCTGTACGCGCTCAAGGAGTCGTTCCTGCACTTGGCCAAGGGCAAGGACGGCACAGTGCGACAACTCGAGTCCTTTGAAGTGCTGGGCATCCTGTCGCTTGTGTTCTGGTCGATGACGCTGGTGATCAGCGGCAAGTACCTGTTGCTCCTCACTCGCGCATCCAATCGCGGCGAGGGCGGCATCTTCGCGTTGCTGTCACTGATCCCGCGCAGTCTGTCGTCACGCGCTGGCGGGCTGAATCGCGTGGCGGCGTTACTCGCCATGCTCGGAGCCGGACTTCTCTTTGGTGATGGCATCATCACGCCTTCGATCTCGGTGCTGTCGGCGATGGAAGGCCTCAAGCTGGTCGACACGTCGCTCTCGACGGTCGTGATGCCGGGGACGATCGTGATTCTTTGCGTCCTCTTCGCCGTGCAGCAGTTTGGGACCGGCAAGATCGGCGTGGTCTTCGGACCGATCATGGTGGTCTGGTTCATCGTCCTGGCGATCCTCGGCATCAAGGGGATCATGCTTGAGCCGCAAACGCTCAAGGCGATCAGCCCGCATTACGCGGTGATGATGTTCGCACGCGAGCCGCTGGAGACGTTTCTTCTTCTCGGAGCGATCGTGCTCGTCATCACCGGTGGCGAGGCGCTCTACGCGGACATGGGGCACTTCGGCATTCGACCGATCCGACTCGGTTGGTACACGTTCGTCGCGCCGTCCCTGGCACTGAACTACTTTGGCCAAGGCGCGCTGGTCCTCAGCCATCCGGAGGCCGCCGCCAGCCCGTTCTTCGGGCTCGTTCCCGAAGTGCTGCTCCTACCGATGATCGCACTCGCCACGGTCGCCACGATCATTGCCAGTCAGGCCATGATCTCCGGCGTCTTCACGCTCGCTCAGCAGGCGATCCGACTCGGTTACCTGCCGCGACTTCAGGTCGTGCACACCTCGGGCGAACACGCTGGCCAAATCTACGTGCCGTCAGCGAACTGGCTGATGCTGATCGGTTGCCTGCTGACGGTCGCGTTCTTCAAGTCATCGAGCGATCTCGCCGGCGCCTATGGCATCGCCGTGACTGCCCAGATGGCCATCTCGACGATGCTCTTCGCGCTTGTGGCCCGTCGCCTCTGGCGATGGAAGCGGCGATGGCTGATGCCGATCATTGGCATCGCGCTCTTGATCGATCTGCTGTTCCTCTCGTCCAACGCGGTCAAGATCATGAGTGGTGGCTGGTTCACGCTGCTGATCGCCGCTGGCGTGTTCATCGTGCTTTCAACCTGGGTGCAGGGCAGCTACCTCCTCGGCCGGCGCATCGCCGAAGAGAGCGGTTCGATCCACGAGTTTCTCGGTGAGATCTGGGCTCGCGACATTCCGCGGGTTCCCGGCACGGCGGTGTTCCTCGCGACCAACTACAACACCCCGCACGCCTTGGCGTTCTTCGTTGAGCACGCGCACGTGCTGCACGAACGCGTGGTCCTGTTGTCGATCATTCCGGCGAATACGCCGTTCGTTTCGCAGAGTCGCAGCATGCACGTCGAGTGGCTGCCCGACGGCTTGTGGAAAGTCACGGCGAAGCTCGGTTTCATGGAAACGCCGGACGTGCCTCGCATGCTCGAGCGAGCTCGCGAGCAGGGATTCGACCACGATCCGCTCACCACCACGTACTTCTCGCGCCGTGTCGAGATCATCCCTACCGGCGACACCAAGATGCCCCGTTGGCGAAAACTCCTCTATGCGGCGCTCGCCCGCAACGCCGCGGATGCGACCAAGAGCTTCTCGCTCCCACCGGAGCGCGTCGTCGACTTCGGATCACAGATCGCCTTGTGACGGGACGACGCGTCTCACGCCGGATTGAGATCGTCGTTCAACGTTGCGGAGCCCGCGGATGCTCGCGGACTCCGATCGGCTTGGCGGGATTGCCAGCGACGATGGTCCAGGGTTCGACATCCTTAGTGACCACGCTGCCGGCACCGACGACGGCGCCTTCGCCGATCGTGATGCCCGGCAGGACGATCGCGCAAGCGCCGACGAAGGCGTCCGCGCCGATGTCGATCGTGCCTGTCACCAGCGGAAGCTCCTCGCGCGAGAGGTCGTGCGTACCGCCGCAGAGGTAGACCCGCTGGGCAACGGTCGCTCGCTCCCGCACGATGCACCGGCCAAGGTCATAGATTTCGCAATCGGGCGCCAGGCACGCCCGATCCTCAAGCGTCAGATGCCACGGCATTTTGATCCTGGTGGAACTGCCGACGAACGGGCGACCGGTGATCTTCGCCCCGAACAGTCGCAAGAGAAAGACTCGCCAGGGTGAGCAGGGTTTCGGGGTGGGACGAAAAAGAACGAGCCACGCGAGCGACCACGCGGCCAATCGGAGTCGGGTGCCGAGGGACCAGGGCGAGACGTACGCCGTCGCCTGAGACATCGTGGCTAGCCGTGCGCGTCGTGGATTGCCGTCACTCTCACTCATGGGTGTGCCTTCCGTCGTGCATTGATCACCTGCTCGAAATCAGTGAGATGCGCGTCGGCAATCCGATCAACCGAAAACTCCCGCGCCTTCGCGACTCCGGACTGTTGCAACCGGTTGCGGAGTGCTTCATCGGCGAGCACCCGTTGCAGCCGCTCGGCCAGTTGGACGTCCGCATCGGCGGCTTCGCGCGCAAACGTAAGGCCGGTCACGCCATCAACGACGTAGCCGCTGAACTGCGGCAAATCGCTGACGACTGGTACTGCTCCGCACGCCATCGCTTCAAGCGGCGCGACGGGCGAGGCTTCGCCGAAGTAGGCGACGCTCGGATAGCAGTAGACGTCGCAGGAACGAAGTGCCTCGGCAAGCATCGAGGGATCGGCGATGTTGGCGCCGAACTCGATCGGGGCGTCGCCGGCGAGTTGCTGAAGCGATCGCACGAACGCGGCCCCGCCGCCGCCGCGATCGATGTCCGTCGGACCGACGATTCGCAGCCGAACCCGAGGATCGTTGTGATGGCACCGAGCGTAGGCCTTCGCGAGCAGATCGAGACCCTTCTCGGGATGGACGCGTCCGGTGAAGAGGATGGTGCGCGTCGCGGGATCGCGGTGTGCTCGTCCCTCGGGGCGGAAGATCGCGATGTCGACGGGATTGCCGATGATGTTGACGACGTCGCGAAGATCTGGCGACTGCTCGCGAATCGCCGAAGCGATGGCTTCGGATACGGTCGA
>JBBQCR010000261.1:0-5369 GCA_038318935.1 Phycisphaerales bacterium | reverse complement strand
TCGCGTTGCAGGGCCTTGTCGCCGGCGATTTGGACAGCTTCGTCCACGCTTCGTCGCCGACCTGGACCATCAGCGATCGGACGATCGCCAGCCGACGCCCTGGTGACGGGATTGGCGAGTTGCATCGCTCGAGCCTGCCGCTCCGCGGGCAGCTTGGTCATCGCGTCGTCACGGATCTTGTCGAGAAAGCCGGTGAACGAAAGACCACCAGAAGTCCGCTTGGCCTGCGCGAACCAGCGGAAGTAGCGATCGTGCAGCGCTTCGGTCCAGCCAACGTCCGCGACTCGCAGCGCCGCTGCCATGTGAATCTGCTGACGCTGCGGACTTGCTGCGGCCATGCGCAGGATCGTCGAGCCGTAGTTGTCGCTGCGGGAGAGAAGCGACTCGTCAAATCGCTCGGTGCTGCGATCGTCCTGTTCGAGAAGGACGATGGCTTTGGCGACGACCGACTTGGAACCGAGCCACACCAGAAGATCGACGAGTTGGCGATCGCAGGCTTCGTCGCCGCTGGGGAATTGCGGATCGAAGAGGGACGCGAGTTGCAAGACACGCTCGCTTGAGGGTCGATCGTGACGAAGGAGCGTGATGGTGATCGCCCTTAGCGCGTCGCGGCGGGTTGCGGGATCGAGGCTTTTCCAGTCGAGTGCAACAAGGGCATCGAGAATGGACGGCTGTCGTGCCGCGTCGTCGCATCGCGCCAACGCGAGACTCGCCTCGATGATGACTCGCGGATCGGTTGCCTTGCTGAGACGATCGGCCCACCGCGCGGGAGCCTGATGTTCGAGCACGGTGCGGGCGGCGAAGCGCACGAACTGATCGGGATCGCTGAGGGATTGCCATGCGGTGTCGATCGCTTCGTTCGGAGCGTCGGAATGGTGCCAGGATTCGAGGCTACGGCGACGCGCGAATGCACTGGGAAGTGTGGCAGCAGGCTTCGCGGTGGGAGTGTTGCCGTTCCAACGCACCCTGTAAATGGCCGAAGCGACCCCGCGCCCGCCGACGGCGAAGTACATCGCGCCATCGCGTGGCGAGATGACGGCGTCCGTGAGCGGCAAGGGCTTGCCGGTGAGAAACACCTCGCGCCGTGCCTTGAACGTGGAGCCATCGGGCTCAAGAAACACGGCGTGCATCGTGCCGAAGGTCCAGTCGAGGCAGAACATCGCGTCGCGCCACCGGGCGGGAAAACTCGCGTCGGTACCGAACACGACGCCCGTCGGTGATCCGGGTCCGATGTCGAGCGTCGCCGGCAGTGAATCGGGATACCAGGCGGGCCAGCAGATGGAGCCGGAGCGCCAGCCGAACTCCGAACCGCTGGTCACGTGGCAGATGCGCGTGGGGCGGTACCACGGCGAGCCCATGTCCCATTCCATGTCCGAGTCATAGGTCATCAACTCGCCGCTCGGGGTGAACGCGAGGTCGTAGGCGTTGCGGTAGCCGATCGAAACCAGCTCGCACTTCGTGCCGTCGCGGTCCATGCGGCAGACGTAGCCGCCCGGCGCGAGGATGCCGACCGCGTGCCCGTTCGCATCCCACATGCGAGGCAAGAGGTTGTCCTCTCCCCAAATCTCAGGCACCAGTGAGCGCTCGTACTTCGGCAGCCGGCAGTGGTTGCCGACCATGAAGTACAGCAACCCGTCGGGACCGAAGGCGATGCCGTGCGGACCATGCTCGCCGGAATCGCCGGAGATTGCACGAAGCTGCGTGACCCGATCAAAGCGATGATCACCGTCGCTGTCGTCGACGCGGTAGATGCCGTTGCCCTGCGCAGCATCACCGTTGACAGAAACGAAGAGCGAGCCATTGGAGATCGCCAGACCCTGGGCATCGCCGATTGGAAGATCGAGGGTTTCGATACGAGTTTCCGCAGGATCGCCACCGGTCGAAACGGGCGTGATCCGGAGGAGCTTGCCGCGCTGCGGCGAACCGATGAGCGAGCCATCCACATCGGCGCAGAGACTGACGATCGAACCAATGTCCCGAGGAACGGTCGCGACGAGTTCGCACACGAATCCTTCGGCCACACGGATTCCGCGATTGGGCTCGCCGATCTCGAAGCCCTGCGGCGCGTTCCATGGTCCGATGCCGAGCGGACCGATGACTTCGGCGGAGCGGCCGTCGGCCTGCCAGCTTGCATCTGAAACGATGAGCGAGTCATCGACGCGAAGTTCGACGAGCAGTCCTGCAGCGCCGCCAGCGTTAGCAGCGTCGACGACGAGCGTGTGCTCGCCCTTCGTGAGAGCCTTGGTGATGTTGACGACGGTCGCCTGCTCCCAAGCATCCGACGAAGCCAGCGGAGCGCCGTCGAGTGTGACGGCTGCCTTGTTGTCGCAGGAGAAGCGAAGTGTTGCCCTGGTCGGTGGCACATCGACCGTGAAGCGCCGCTCGAATCGCACCTGCTGATCCGGCGTCGGCTTGCCTGCGGCCCAGATCCACTGCGGGACCGGGCGTTCCTTCTTCGCGACCGCGGCGGGTGCCTCCGACAGTGTGAGCGCCGCGTCGCGCATCTGATCGGTCGACACCGGGGCGGTAATCACCGGTCCGGATCGAAGGACCTGCCACACCGCGAAGCTGGAGAGAAGGAGCGCGAAGGTGGTTGCGCAGAACGCGACCCGCCGCGCAGCGCCGAGTCCGGAGGTGTCGTTGGTCGTCACGCGACAAATGCTAACGACCCGCGCTTCCGGCTAGAGCGCCGCGTCGCGAATCGCGGCGATACAGGTCGTGATGTGCAGATCGGCATCCGCCCCAAGGTCGCGGATGCCGTGCTCGATGTCGTCCCGGTTGACTGCCGCCGCGAAGGTCAGCGTCTTGAGTTTCTTGCGGACGCTGGACGCCTCGAGCGACGCGAGACGATCGGGGCGGACCTTCCCGCAGGCCACGATGAACCCTGCGAGCTCATCGACCGCGAAGAGATGCCGAGCCATCGGTGAGATGCGCGGCGTGTTCGTGTAGTCGGCGTGCCCCATGATGGCGTCGAGTATTTCCTCGTCCATGCCAAGCGAGCGCAGGTGATCCACGCCGACGCGGGGATGCTCTTGGGCGGTCGGATGCCGTTCGTAGTCGAAGTCGTGCAGCAGGCCGCACACTGTCCAGCGATCAATGTCGGCTGGATTCTTGATGCGGGCGTATGCGGTCATGCAGGCGGCAACCGCTTCCATGTGCACGCGCAGCGCCGGATTGGCGACCCACTCGTGCATCAGTGTCCTGGCGTGGTCGACGTCGGTAGAGACGTTCACAGGTACTCCTGCACGATCGCTTCCAGCATTTCCTGGCGACCACTCTCAAGCTTCGGTTCTGGCGATGCCAGGGCGATGCGCTCCAGCTCGGCAAGCGAGCTTGTACCCGCTTCGATCTTCCGTCCCGCGTCGCTGTCCCAACTGCGATAGCGCTGCTGCACGAAGTCAGCGATGCGCCCATCGGCGCGGATCGCTGCTGCAATCGTGAGGCCGCGGGCAAAGGCGTCCATGCCCGCTACGTGAGCGTGGAAGAGATCGATCGGTTCAAAGCTTTCGCGACGTCGCTTGGCGTCGAAGTTGAGGCCGCCGGTGGTGAACCCGCCCATCGACAGGACGATGAGCATGATGCGAGTTGCGAGGGCGATATCCGTTGGAAACTGATCGGTATCCCAACCGCAATGGTCGGTACCCATGTTCGCATCGATCGACCCAAGGGCACCGGCGTCGCGTGCGACGGTGAGTTCATGCTCCATCGTGTGACCAGCAAGTGTCGCGTGATTCGTCTCGATGTTGAGCGAGAGATGCGGAAGCAGATCGAACTCGCGCAGAAACGCGAGACATGCGGCAGCGTCAGAGTCGTACTGGTGGACGCTCGGCTCGCGGGGCTTTGGTTCGATGTAGAAGCGACCTTGGAAGCCGATCGCCCGCTTGTGCTCGACCGCCATGTGGAGAAAGCGGGCCAGATGCTCGCGCTCACGCTGCATGTCGGTGTTGAGAAGCGTCGTGTATCCCTCGCGCCCGCCCCAGAAGACGTAGCCTTCACCGCCGAGCTCGTGGGTTACTTCGAGCGCCTTCTTCACCTGCCCCGCTGCATAGGCGTAGACCCCCAGCGACGGACTCGTCGCAGCTCCGCTCGCGTAGCGCGGATGCGCGAAGAGACAAGCGGTGCCCCACAACAGCCGCTTGCCGGTGCGTTTCTGCTCCTTGCCGAGGGTGATGGCGACAGCATCGAGATTGCGATGGCTTTCGGAAAGCGTTCTTCCTTCGGGAGCAACGTCGCGATCGTGAAAGCACCAACGATCGATGCGGCACTTCTCAAGGAACTCGAAGAAGGCTGTGGCGCGACGCTCGGCGTTGGGAATCGACTCTGAGCCGTCGTCCCAGGGCATTAGCGCCGTCGGGGCGCCGAACGGATCGGCCAAGCCGTTCCGCATCGTGTGCCAGTACGGCGAGGCAAACCGCAGGTGATCCCGCATCGCCTTGCCCTCGACGATCTGGTCCGGACGGTAGTGGCGGAACGCCAGCGGTACCCGCGAACGAGGCTCGGCGAAGGGAACGACGTCGATGTCGGGAAAGGCAGTCATGGCGCGGGCAGCGTAACTGCTGGGCAACGAACTGTCGGGAATCGCTTGACGGATCCGTCGAGGACACTACAGTTGTAGTGAGAACGCGACGACTGTAGAGAGCACTGCATGCCCGAACCCGAATCCACCATCACCGATGCCGAGTGGCGCCTGCTGGAGTCCCTGTGGCGCCTCGAGCGGGCAACCGCCCGGCAGGTCGCCGACGATCTGCACGATGCTCACGCGTGGGCGTACTCGACGGTGAAGACCATGCTGGATCGCATGGCGGGCAAGGGTTTCGTACATGCCAGACAGGTCGGCGCCACCTGGGAGTTCAGCGCCGCTGTTCGTCCGGAAGATGCGCGCCGATCGGCGTGGAAGCGATTCGTGTCAAGTGCCTTCGGTGGCGCCATCGCGCCGGCGCTTGAGTTCATCGCCTCGGAAGCCCGCCTCACCAAGAAGCAGCGCGAGGCGCTGCTCACGATGCTTGAAGAGCAGGAGAAGTCCCAGTGATGTCTTTCTCGATGACGGAAGGATTCGGTTCGACGCTGCTGCAGTGGATCCTCGCGATGAACCTCTGGGCCGCGGTCCTCTTCGCTGTCGCCTTCGCCCTGGACCGGCTGCTCGCTCGGCGAGTCTCCGCTGGTTGGCGGCTGGCCCTTTATTCCGTGGTGTTTCTGCGGTTGGTGCTGCCGCTGGGATGGACGTCGCCGCTAGGACTCCTGCCGATGGTGGCTCCTGCCGACGTGGTCGCTCGAAGTTCTCTCGAACCGCTCGTCGAGCTGGCGAACACGATCGCATCACCGACTATCGAGGAGACCAAAGTCCGTCCGACGGCTTGGACGTTGAGTGC
>JBBQCR010000260.1:0-5377 GCA_038318935.1 Phycisphaerales bacterium | reverse complement strand
CACATTCGAAGGGTTGGTCACCGTCGGTTTCGACAACATCACCAAGAAGTTCCAGTCAACCTGGGCTGACAATCTCGGCACGGGAATCTCCATGTCGCTGGGCGAGCGCGCGAAGGACGGTTCGATCGTGTGGGAAGGATCCTTCAGTGACGCGATGACCGGCACCGTCAAGAAGACGCGCGAGATTCACACCTTCCCCAACGACAACGAGTGGAAGATTGAGAGCTTTGAAGTCGGCCCTGATGGCAAGGCGATCAAGACGATGGAGATCGCGTATGCGCGCATCCAAGCCTCGAAGACGTTGCCCGTGACGAGACCGGCGGTCAACTCCGGTACTGGGTCCGGTACTGGGTCCGGTACTGGGTCCGGAACTGGTCTTGGCAAGTGATCCCACCTGCGGCAACCACGCTGTCCCTCTGATGCGGACAGCGTGGTCGCCGCAGTTCTGAAGACGGGAGCCTCGTCCCCGATGAGCACTGAGTCGCAATCCACCGACCCTCATATCGCGTACCGAGAGTTCGCCACGCCCTGCGAGTCGCACGCGGTCTTGGGACGCAAGATCGGCCGATGGAATCTCGCCGTCACGTTTTTTCAGGGCCCCGGCGTCAAGGCGTTTGAGAGCCGAGGAACGAGCACCTACGCCTGGATCCTGGGGGGCAGAGTGCTCGAAAATCTCGTGGTCGGCGCACCGGAAGGACAACCCTACGAGGGTCGTGGTTACAGCGGCTTCGACACCCGTAACTGCGTCTTCTGGTTTGACTGGTTCGACTCCATGGGCACGGGCGTGATGCGCGGCGAGGGCCGCGCTGGAGCCGACGGCAAGAGTCTGCAGTGGAGTTCGGAGTCGACGGACATCGTCGCGCGCGGAATCAAGAGAGTCCGCGCCGTCGAACGATCACTGACCGCTGACGAGTGGATGTCGGAGATCTACGACCTCGGACCTGACGGGCGCGAGTTTGTCCGCACGCATTTTCACTCCACGCGAGCGTAGCCATCACGTCGCGCGTCGCCGCGACGAGGAGTACACGCTCGCTGAATCACTCGACCTGCATTGCCGGCTTGAGCGCCTCTTCAAGCGCAAGCAGCGAGTAGATCGTGACGAGGTCCGGCTGATTCTCTTCCCAGCGATCCGCAGTGTTGACCCACGCGCCGTCGTCTCGTTGCCGCGCAACCAGGGCTGCGATGAGATCTTCGCGCCAGTTGCGATCCTTCCGTGTCCCGTCCGCCTGCAGGGTCGGAATCGTCGACTGCTGTGCCGCGACAAGCGCCCTCGCCATCGCGTGGTAGTAATAGAAAAGCCCCTGTTGCCCGAGGCCGGGATTCTCGTCAAAGGTGTAGTGCCGTGCGATCCACTCGAAGGCCGCCTTGACCCGCTCATCGTCGCGAGAAAGGCCCGCATACAGGAGACTCTTGAAGCCTGCATAGGTCATCGATCCATAGGAACGCAGGCTTCGTGTTCCTTCGGTCATCTTCTCGCCGAAGCGGCCTTCACCGGCGGTCTCGCTCGCCATGCTCTCGCCGCCGTTGGCAGGCGAGTAGATGAAGCCACCATCGGCGGACGCCGACGCGTTCCGAGCCCATGCTGCGTCGTTGGTCGCGGGCAGATTCTGGGCACGGCTCACAAACGTGAGTGCCTTCTGGACTGCGGGATCATCGGGGCTGACTCCCGCATCGTGGAGCGAGTCCAGCATCAACTGCGTGTTGGAGAGATCGGGTCGCTTGCCACGCCCATACCCGGCACCGCCGAACCAGTCTTGGGTCGGCTTTAGCCCTTCCGATTGGTCCCATTGCGTCGACTTGAGCCATTCCATGACGGTGCGCATCTCGTCTGCGTACGCGCGGTCCTGCGAAACCGCGAACGCGCTGAGCACCGCGCTTGCCACATAGGTACCAACACCGCTGTCTGCAATCTTGTCGTATCCGCCGTCACGCACACGACTGCTCACGAACGACAACGCTCGCCGCGAAGATTCGTCGTCAGGATTGGCTTGCAGAAATGCCTTCGCACCCATCGCGGTGACAGCGAGCGACGCGTTCGCGGATCGTGGTTGATCGGTTGGCTGAACCTGATCCTTTTCCATCCAGCCCCCGCTCGGGCGCTGGCTCTTCCGCAGATACGAGAGTCCACGATCGATCGCCTTGCGAGCGCTGTCGAAACTCGCGGGCGATACCGGCACCGTCGCGGGGTCGGTCGCGATTCTCGCGACGCTGCGAAGCGGTTGGGCGACTGGTTGCGGCAGCCTCGGCAGACCCTGTTCAGTCACCTTCGCGCTGTCAATCCGACTGTCGAGCGGGACCGTCGGGCCCGCGAATGCGGGTGGCGCAAGGGTGGATGCTGGCGGGGTCGGCGACGCTGCCTGCGCGACCGCGAGCGTGAGCGATGTCAGAAGTGTGGCGTACATGCGCGTCCTTGGCTGTTGCGGCGGAGCCTGGGAGAGAACTCTCCGCGCATGGAAAGACTACCGCTCGCAAGCGGTGGACGCCTGCAAGCGGTAGAGAGAATTGCCTAAGACGGATGCTCGGATCAGTTCAGCGAATCGCATCCGAAGCGGATCGGCCCCAATCAGGGCGGTGATCGGCCCGTGAGGTTTGGGTGGCCGAAGCCTTAGCCGAGTCGCTTCGCCTTCGCTTTGGGCCGGCCCGAGGCGTCTGTGGTCAGAGGAATCGGGGCTCGCGCTGCCACTGTTCCCATGACGACCGAAGGAACCGCTACTCGAGACGACCCCGGACCATGTCCATTGGAACTGCCGTTGAGATGTCCGACCCCGTTGACAGCGATTCGCGTCGGAACTGCGTTGTCGTCAACTTGGCTCGGCTCCCATGACGCGCCGGAAGCGAGTGCCATCTCGCCCACGGCCTTGAGGCTGGTTACATCAGCTCGCATCGCCCGGTGGATGAGAGCTGACGGGATGGCGGCGATCTTCGCCGGGTCGCGTTCAATCAGGATCTGCAATAGCACGGAATTGGTGATGTCACTGCCCGAGCGGCTGTCGGTCACTTGGACCGACTTTCCCTCAGCGAGCACTGCGAGGACGCCGTCGTGGGTCAGGTGACAACTTCGGCTCGTGTCGTAAAGACGACGGTTCGGGTACTTCCGAATTCGAATCACCTCGCCTGATCCGTTGACGCTTGTGTTGGACGGGTGGGCATTCATGGAGAAACTGCTTTCGACAGGACTGTTCTCGGCGTGGTGAGTCGACGGACAGATCCGCCGAAATCACCGCTGCAACCAGGCACGTCTTGGGTTCCTGTGCCCGAGCGATCGGGCACGACAACCGCCACGCTTCGTCGAGTGACATCGCTGGACGCGACCAGTGGGTTGGATTCGCCCGAAAACGGCCGAAGTTCTGCAATCGCAGCAGATCGAGCACGAGCGCACGAAGAGGAGCGGGACTCAACAGCCACCTATTGGCGGGTCAGCGAACCAGTCCGAAGACCAACTGCTGCGACTTGATCGCCCCGCAGGTGAGTTCGATGGGGAAAAACAGCACACCCTTGGCCCCCGCCGCCGGCGTCACCTTGACGTGAATCACCACATTCTTGCCATCCGAGGTCTGCTCGGTCAGTTCAACCGCGGCCAGATCGGAGAGTGAGCGGACGCCCGTGATCCGCAGCGAGGCCATCTTCTCGATCTCGAGCTCAAAAGTCCCGCTCGTGCCCGGGGCGATCTTGCCGAAACTCGATCGGAACTCCGCGACCTTGAGGGCTGGCGAGATCTTCGTGGTGGCATGCCGCACCCGGACATCGATGATCGGGCAGTCGTCTCGATCGGTCTCGATAAGGATGTAGGGGGGCACTCGCTTGTTCGGATCCGAAAAGTCGTACTTCACCACGTAGTTGGTGCGAGGCGCGTCCTTCGCCGGATCAAAGCCCTGGAAGACGGGCTTCTCGGACATCACCGACATGATGGTGAAGGGTTTGCCGTCGGGTGCGCTGACGACGTAGGTACCAGCCAAAGGCTTGCCATCGGTCGCGTCCAGGAACGGTGGCGTCGAGCGAATCGGATAGGCCGACTCCGCTTTGAGGTCGACGCGGAGGACCTGTTTGATGCCTCCGTCGAACACCAGCTGCACGTTCGCCAGCTTCACGACGGGGGCCTTCGACATCTTCACCGAGAGCGAGAACTCCAACTCGCCCTTCGCGGGGATGACTTTGCCCACGACATCAAGTCCCGTGCACTGGCAACTTGGCACGGCCTTCACGACGGTCACTGGCTGATCCGTGGGGTTCAGCAGTTTGATCTTCGCGGTCAGCAACTCGTCCGGCTTCACGATCCCGAAGTCAATGCTCGCCGGTACGGCGACGATCGGACCGGCCGCGGCGGCAGGAACGGCAGGTACTGCAACAGGGTTTTGGGCGGGCGGTGCAACGGGCGTCGAGTTCTGAAACAGGACGCAAAGAAGGGCGGCGAGCGGGAGGGTGATCATGTGGCGTCTGGATGGTTGGGGAAGCCGTCAGGACCAATGCTTGGTTGGATCGGCCACAAACTTCGTACACAGGCAGTTCCCACATTGGGAAATCCGCTTTGGGAGCTTGCAGAGGGGCGTGGCATCGACACTCGATGTGGCCGATACACTCCCCTCCCCATGCGGGCCATCATTATCGCAAAGCAGGGAACTCCGGTCGCCTCCAACGTTCGCTTGGACTCCGCATTTCCAAGTCCTGTGTTGGAGTCAGGCTCGGTCCTCGTCCGCACCGAAGCTGCGGCCTTGAACCATCTCGACCTCTGGGTCGGTCGAGGACTTCCCGGGATCGATCTCGTCTATCCACGCATCTCCGGCTCGGATGGTGCCGGCATCGTCGAAGCGGTGGGAGCTGGCGTCGACACGGCGTGGGTGGGGCGGCGGGTCCTCTTGAACGCGGCGGTGCCGCAACCCGATCCGGTGCACCCCGATCGAGATCCTGCCCCCGACGACATCCGCATGATCGGGGAGCATTCCAATGGGTGCTTGGCGGAACAATTCGTCGCTCCCGTTTCCAACGTGCTAGACATCGGCGACGCTGATCCAGTGAAGGCCGTTGCCTTCGGACTGACACACCTCACCGCATGGCGAATGATGGTGAATCGCTCCGGCGTCCGGCCGGGCCAGTGGATCCTGATCACTGGCATCGGTGGAGGGGTTGCGCTGGCAGCCTTGAATATCGCTAAATACTTGGGCTGCCCGACCGTTGTCACGAGTCGGTCCGCCGAGAAACTCGCTCGAGCCAAGGAGTTGGGTGCCACGCACGCCGTTCTTGACGAAGGCGGCGACTGGTCGCGAGAGGTGCGGAAGGCGACCGGGAAGCGCGGAGTCGACCTCTGCGTCGACTCGATCGGAAAGGCCGTCCACAGCCAGTGCATTCGGTCGCTCGCCCGTGGCGGCACTTTCGCCACCTG
>JBBQCR010000259.1:0-5395 GCA_038318935.1 Phycisphaerales bacterium | reverse complement strand
GCGGCTTCAGTCACGACGTTAAGAACCCAATCGGGGCTGCCGACGGGTATGCGGCATTGCTGAGCGACGGTATATACGGTGAGCTATCCTCCGAGCAGCGCGAGACCATCAAGCGCATTCGGCGGTCGATACATGGTGCTCTCTCTCTGATCGACGACTTGCACGAGCTGGCGCGCGCCGAAACCGGAAACCTCACGCTTCCGTTGGAAGCGGTCGACCTCGCTGATCTCGTGCACTCGATCGGCGAGGAGTACCAGGCTACGGCTCGGGCGAGCGGGCTGTCGCTGTCAGTGACTGTGGAGCCCGATCTACCAGCCCTCCAATCGAATGAGGGTCGCGTCCGGCAGATCGTCTCAAACCTGCTGTCCAACGCCATCAAGTACACTGAAAAAGGCTCGGTGACGGTGCGCGCGCTCCGCCGGCGAGCGCGCCCGTTCGGAGACGGTGATGACTGGGAGATCATGGAAGTCATAGATACCGGTCCTGGCATACCGCCGGAGAAGCAGGAGTTCATTTTCGAGGAATTCAGCCGGATTGGTGGTAATGGAAAGCCAGGTGCCGGTCTCGGACTCGCGATCAGCAGGCTGCTCGCCGAAGCCCTGGGAGGCCACATCTCCGTAGAGAGTCAGATGGGACGCGGATCGACATTCACGCTGTGGCTTCCGGTAGACTCCACGAAAGATGCGGCCACCAGATGACGCACCTCGATCTCGGCGACATCACTGCAGCGCGTGAGCGCATTGCCGACTCGATCGTGCAGACGCCAGTCATTGCCGCACTCGCACTTCGCGATCGACTGACAGGTCCGCTCCATATCAAGCTGGAGAGTCTCCAGCGGACAGGCTCGTTCAAGGACAGGGGCGCGCTCAACCGACTCCTGGCACTGACACCCGAGCAACGTGCACTCGGAGTTGTGACGGCAAGCGCCGGCAATCACGCGCAGGCGGTGGCCTATCATGGATCCCGGCTCGGCATCCCAGTGCAAGTCGTGATGCCCGAGCATACGCCGCTGATCAAAGTGTTGAACACGCGTCAATTCGGGGCCGAGATACACTTTCGCGGCGCAACTCTGTCGGACGCGATGGTCGAGGCGAAGCGTCTCGAGGAGGAGAACGGCTACGTGATGGTCCATGCGTTTGACGATGAGCGCGTGATCGCGGGACAGGGCACGATCGGACTCGAGCTGCTCGAGCAACTCCCCGAGCTGACTGCGGTCGTCGTGCCTATCGGCGGCGGTGGATTGATCTCGGGAATCGCGATCGCGCTGAAGGAGCGTCGGCCAGACATCAGGATCTTTGGCGTCGAGGCGGCCGTTGCCGCGTCTGCCATGGCTTCACGGCAAGCCGGCAAACCCGTGAAGATTGAGACGTCGGAGACGATTGCTGACGGGATTGCGGTCAAGCGGGTTGGCGATCGCACCTTCCCCATCATCGAACGCTACGTTGACGACATCGTGTCCGTGAGCGAGACCGAAATCGCCAGCGCTGTACATCTCTTGCTCGAGAATGAGAAGCTCTTGTCCGAGGGAGCAGGCGCGGTGCCTCTGGCAGCTATTCTGGCCGGCCGGCTTCCACTCGGGCCGTCGGACGTTACGGTGATGGTGCTCTCCGGAGGCAATATCGACGTGAACTTGCTCGAGCGCATCGTCAATCGCGGTCTGGTTGCCGACGGCCGGCTCGTGCAACTCGCCATCACTGTGCCGGATCGGCCGGGTAATCTGGCAAAACTCACTCAGCTCGTTGCCGCGGCCGGAGCGAACGTCCTGGAAGTGGCGCATCGGCGCGCGTACGCCGACATCTCAGTGCGCGACGTCGAAATCGTGTTCCAACTCGAAACGCGCGGCCGCGATCACGTCTCGTCAATCATCGCGCATCTCCAGGACCACGACATCCGGGTGCGTGAGGAGACGTAGGTCGTTGCGCGACCTGTCTGGTAATCAGCCCACTCCCGCCAGGTCTACCCGATAGCTGCCGACCTCTGTCCCGAACGAAATCGCCAGACGATTCCAGCCGTTGATCGCTATCACCGCCATCGTGAGGTCAACCAGCTCCTTCTCGGTGAATTGTTCGTGCGCGCGGTGGTACACGTCGTCGGGCACGCCGTCGCGGCCGATTTCCGTCACAACTTCCGTCCACTCGAGCGCTGCTCGTTCGCGCGGCGTATAGAACGGAGCTTCATGCCAGATACTGAGCAGGTAAATGCGCTGCTCGGTTTCGCCGGCAGCTCGCGCGTCCTTGGTGTGCATGTCGAGACAGTAGGCGCACCCGTTGATTTGCGATGCGCGGATCTTGATCAGCTCGATGAGCGGTGTCTCGAGACCGCAGTCGCGCACGTAGCGCTCGAGACCCATGATCGCCTCAAGCGCGTCCGGGGCGGCCCGTTGGTAGTCCATTCGCAGATTCATATTTCGTTTCGCGGATTCATACCTCGTACTGACTAAGCGGCCGAGCACGTGGCTTGTTCGAAGATGTCCACCCACTCCCGGTAGCGCCGGGCGATCTTCGTTACGGCCGCATCGCGCGCGATGCGATTCGCCCTCCAATCAACCACCGCATCCCAAAAACTGGTGCGCCCGACAGCGAAGCCGACAAACCCCGGCACGCTCGCCGCCGTCACGAGCCAGCGCTCAACCTGCTTCGTATCAGCACCGCGGCCGAGAACGATGCACCCAACCCGATCCCGCCCGTCGCGGCGTGCTGCCGCAACTACGTTCGCGCAGTGCTCAGAGCAGTCGAGACCCTCGACCTTCCACACGTCTGGCTCGACGCCAGCGTTCTGAAGCTCCATGATCGCGTCCACCATGTGCTGCGGGCGCCGCAAGCGACCGTAGGCACGCTTGTCCCCCTCGAGCTCGTCAAGCTCCACCTGCTCCGCCGGCACAAGCAACTCGAACATGAACTTGCGTTCCGTCCGGCGGAGATACTCCGAAAGTCGCCCAAGGCGAGCAGCCTGGCGCCCGTTCATGGGTCGATCGCCCCGAGGATTGTACCGAACAAGCACTTTGCAGAAAGTTGGATCGAATGCTTCGATATGTCGCGCGAACTCCTCCCCGTACTCGAGGTGGAATTCTTTCTGCCCGCTCTTCTCCGCGGGACAAGCGGTCATGAAACCCTGGCGCGTAGCGTCATGCAGGATGGCAGCACCAAACTGTTCGTCCACCAGGATGGCGGCGTACTCCTTTGGAGCTCCACCCCCGATAGCTTCAAGAAAGCCGTCGTAGACTACCTGCTTGCCGGCGGCGATCTCCGCAGTCTGTGCGACGCTTAATGCGCCCGTCCAGCCGAATATCTTCGTCTGAAACGACTCCCGTTGGTCGAACGGCAGCATGTACAAGGGCTTGTCGAAACCGAGCGTCACGGTCGTTACTTCCGATGGCGCATGGATGCGCTTTCGAGAGTGTTAGGCGTGCTGTAGGCTCGGAGAAAATTGAACCAGCTCTCACTGGACGTGGCTGGATGCTCACGCGATTCCTCCGGTGGACCCGCCGGCTCATCGTGGGCAGGGAGATGCGGGCGAGCATGACTTGTGAATCCACCGATAGGTCCAGCTGTATCCTCGGCAATCTGATTCGGAGTTCGATGGCTGGTCGATGGACGTAACTCGTCACTGTATTCGATTGGCCAATGCATTTCCGCTTTTCCTGATGACATGAGAGTCTGATGGTTAGAGGAGAATTTTTCGTTTGTCCCCAATGACGGAGAGAATCCTGTCGAGCGACTTCGTGAATTTTGCGATCCCTTCCTCCTCGAGTACCCGGTTTACATCGGCAAAGTCGATGCCGCCAGACCCCAACGCGCTCATTATCCGGCGGGCACCGATCACGTCACCAGGAAGCGTCTGTTCGACAACGCCGTGATCCTGAAATAATCGCAGCGTCTCGGGCGGAACGGTGGTGATCGTGGTGGCGCCGATCAGCGATTCGACATACAGCACGTCCGAGTACGCAGCGTTCTTCGTTCCTGTGCTCGCCCAGAGCGGACGTTGTGGCTTCGCTCCCCGCGCCTCAAGCAGCTTCCACCGCGCGCCGCGCGTGACGTCGACGAAATCGGCGTAAATAAGGCGGGCATTCGCGATCGCGACACGGCCGCTCAGGGCCGCCATCGCATCCCCTTTCGCAGCGATGCGTTTGTCCACCTCAGCGTCTACCCGGCTTACAAACAGCGAGGCCGCCGAGGCAATTCGATCGATGGGCTGGCTCTTCGCCACCCGCGCCTCGAGCGCACGTAGATATGCGTCGGCGACCGCCTGGTAGTGCTCCAGAGAGAAGAGGAGCGTGATGTTGATGTTGATCCCTTCCTCAAGGCAACGTTCAATGGCAGGCCACCCCTCGCGAGTACCCGGAATCTTGATCATCACGTTTGGGCGATCGACTTCCTGCCAGAGCCGGCGCGCCTCGGCGATCGATCCATCCGTGTTGCGCGCGAGCTCTGGCGAGACTTCGATAGAGACGAACCCGTCGGCGCCATCGGTCTCGTCATATACAGCTCGAAAGACATCGGCCGCCTCCTGCACGTCTTTGACGGCCAGTGCTTCGAACGTCTCGCGATCCGTGGCGTGCGACATGGCGGTATCGATCAATGCATCATCGTAGTCCGCGCTTCCTGCTATCGCTTGCTCGAAGATGGTTTGATTGGATGTCATCCCGCGCAGGCCGTCGGCGACCATTCCCGCGAGTTCACCCGAGCGCGTCATGTCGCGACGCAGGTAATCCAGCCAGACGCTCTGGCCTAATCCCAGAAGAGCGCGCATTGACTTACGCGGCTGTCGGGTCTCCGTCTGTGCTGCTTGTTCCGGCGCAGTTGCATTTGTCATCGTGACTCCTCGCAGTACTTGTAGGCGGCGTTTGCCACCTCACCGAGGAGTCTATCGATTGAATCAAGGTTTGTCTTTGGTACGGTCGTCGCAGGCGATGGTACGGCCGGGTCATTGTGTCGCTGCGGGAGCCGGATAGCGCAGCGTGCCGTCCGCCGTCACCATCGCTCCCGGTGTAATAGTAGCCGGCGTGATTTTACCAAGTCCCATTATGTGCTCTACCGGAACGCTACGGGCGAGCAGGTAATCGGCGATGATCCGGCGATGACACCGCCACCACACGGCCTCGGCGCACATGATCGCGCAACGATGCTCGCGGGTAAGGTCTAAAAGCTCGTCGAGGCCGGCGCGAAATGCATCGGTCTCCGCGTAATCCGCGTAATTGCGGAAGGCCAGAACGCGCCAGAGCGTATTCGTCGATGGCGGTTCACCCTTCTCATGGTGGCGCCGGCCGCCCAACGAACTCAGATGCTGGTAGCCAATGTTCTCTGCCGCGAGGGAGGCAGGCAGTGTCTCGATGTTGAACTGTGGCATCGCGCGCGAGCCCGGAATCGAGCGCACGTCTACGAGCATATTCACTTCG
>JBBQCR010000258.1:0-5418 GCA_038318935.1 Phycisphaerales bacterium | reverse complement strand
GCTCGCGGGCCGGGCGCGACGGAACAAACAGAGCTGTTGCCGAGAATCCGTTCCGGGCCACGATGGGCTTGCCGGTCTGGAAGTCGGTCCAGGTGAAGTTGACCGTGACTTTCACGATCATCTCGTTGGAGAGGCCGGTCGTCGGATCCCGCGACAGTTCGCTCAACGAGATGTCGGTGATGGTGCCGCGGAGGATGGTATCCGCGGAAGCTTCGCCGGTCACGCGATAAGGCGTTGTTGCGGGGATTTGGGTGGTGAGCGCCTCGGCGAGATCGAATTCAAAATTCCGAAGGTACGACTGGTTC
Organism: Phycisphaerales bacterium; assembly: GCA_038318935.1. Lineage (GTDB taxonomy): Bacteria > Planctomycetota > Phycisphaerae > Phycisphaerales > SM1A02 > JAEUIT01. The sequence continues at coordinate 5,113 of JBBQCR010000258.1, read as the reverse complement.
TTGAAGATCGGAACGGCAACGGTTCGGTACTTCGCAGAAAAGGGATTCGTTGCTGCGTAGCCCTCCTTCGGATCGCTTGCGCAGCCGCTCACCATCCCGTACAGCGTTCCGATGCAACCCACGAGCACCAAGCCGAACGCCGACAGTCCTCGGCGGCGATTCACGATGCGGCTCCCGCACGAACGGCCGACGGGGGTGCGGCGATTGCAGACGCTGAAGCCGCGGGGGCGGCTGGCTCCATCGTGTCCGGGACCTTCTCGACCGGGGGCGGAATCACGTCCCACGCAACACCCAGTTTCGCCGCTCGCATCGCCTGGTAGTCCGGGGCTCCGCGAAGCACGGTCTTGGGAAGTCGCTCAAGCACCTGCGGGACGACGCGCAGCGCGTCGAGCGTCGCCACCGAATCTCCGTACTGCTTCACCAGCCGGCGAATGAAGAGTTCGGCGCTGATCGCGTCGCCCCGTTGCCAGTACCAGTTTGCGGTCGAGAGCAGCTTCGCTGCTTCGCTTTCGTACACGCGAATCAGGATCGCGTCCGCGCCGATCTGTTCGGCAAGCGAAGGGTCGGTCACTTGCATATCGCGAAGTCGCGCCTTGGCCTCGAACAAGCCCGTGCCGTCGTACTCCGGTCCTCTGAATCCGGCGAGATAGGAGTAGATGAGCCGCAATCGAGCCTTGGTGAGCTGCGCAGACTTCGGGTAGTTCTGAATGAACAGGTCGTAGGCTTCGGCCGCGAGTGTGAGATCGCGATTTCTGAAGTAGAAGTCCGCGAGTTCCATGCCTGCCCGCTCTGCGAGTTCACTGCCGGGCAATCGTTCCTGAATTCGAATGAGGAGTTCCTGCGCGTCTTCGTACGTGGAAACGATTCGAATCGTGCCGAAGAACTTCCGCTTGAGTCCGCCCGCGTAGGCTTTCGCGATCTCGAACTCGCGCTCCAGCGCCTTGACGAACACTTCACTGCCCGCGTACTTGCGAGCGATCTCTTCGTAGTCGAAGAGCGCCTTGTACTCATCTCCGAGAGCGAGCGTCGCGTCGCCCCGGGTCAGCAGCGCTTCGGCGCGCAGCGGACTGAGCGTTCGCGAATCGAGGAAACGCTTGGCCATGTTGAGGGCTGTGCCAGGATCGCCGGCGTCGAGCGCCTTTCGCATCGCCAACAGTTGGCCTTCGTCGCTTCCCGGCTCGAACTCCTGCGTCGAGAGCCATCGGTCGCCGGCGTCCAGCTTGAACTCCTGCTGTCGAGCGTGCGCGGTGGGGGTGATGACCGCTCCGAGAAGGGCCACCAGCACGCAGCCAAACACCCAGAGGGGAGACGTGGAGCGAAGAGGCTGGAGTGCAGGCATGGAATGTCGATGGTACGTCTCCCGTGCCGAACCCTCAACGCCGCGATGTCCGGCCTCGATCTCTGCCCCGCTCGACCGATCGCCCCGGATGGTCCATGATGCGGTGAAGCAGCTTCGGCCTGACGTCGAAGAAGTAGCGTCTGACCACTTCCGGCCCTCCTCCCGTTGCAACTCCGTCGTGTGATCATCCTCTTCAATCCGATCGCCGGTGGCGGTCGCGCGGCCGCGTCTGCGGAAGCTCTCCGACAGGCGATCGCCGCTCGCGGACACGCGGCCGAGCCCGTGGCGACGCAGAGGGAGCACGCGGAATCGTGGTTGCCGCCGCTCCTTGCAGGCCGGGATGTCGTGGTGGTGGTTGGCGGTGACGGAGCGGTACGGCTGGCCCTCGACGCGGTCGCCGACGCGAAGGTCGCCCTCTTGCACTACCCCAACGGCACGGAGAATCTCTTCGCCCGTCACTTTGGGATGCGGGCAGACGCAACGCAGGTGTGCGATGCCATCGAACGAGGTCAGGTCGTACCGATCGACCTGGGAACTCTCAACGGCTCTCCCTTCGCGATCATGGCTTCCGTTGGATTTGATGCCTCGGTGATTCGAGAGGTGGATGCCCGTCGTCGCGGATCGATCTCGTACTGGAGCTACGCACCCGCGATTCTCGATCAGTGGCAGCGATGGCGAGCCGCCGACGTCACTGTGCGGATCGACGGGGGAGCACCTCGGCATCTGGGACGGGGCAACCTGATTGTGGCGAACCTGCCGTGCTACGGGCTCGGCATCGACCCTGTCCGGGCGGCGGATCCAACCGATGGACTCCTCGACGCCATCTTTCTGCCGGCCGAACGCGGCAGCGGGGCCCTCTGGTGGGCGATGCGGCTCTGGTGGAACGCGGCCAACCATCACCCTGACGAAGACGTCGAGGGGGCAGTCCGGATTCGAGCGCGAGACCTTTTGGTGACCACGGACGTTCCGAGCGAGTGGCAGTGCGATGGCGATGCGGCTTCGGCCGAGGGAGAGAGCCCGACCGAGTCGCGGTTGGGGGTTCGCTCCGCCTGCCTTCCGGTCCTCCTGCCACTCGACCGAGGTCGCCCGGTTGCGCCGCCTCGCCCGCCGGCAGTCGGCAAGCCTCGCTGATCGGGCGACTCTCGTTGAATGGGCCCCGGAGAAGGGCCGATACCCACCGTTGTAGACCACGGTCCGTCCTGACCAGGCGACCGAACCTCAGCGGAGTTTTCTCTCATGGCCGACAAGCACGAAAAGACCGACGCAAAGCCCGCTCAAGGGGAGGCTGCCGCGGAGGCGACCCCCGCGAAGAGCGGTGGTACGAAGTTCATCATCATCACGGTCGTTCTCCTCGTCCTCGAGGGGGCCGTCCTTGGTGGCGTCTTCATGATGATGAACAAGCCCAAGGCCGCTGAGGCCACCGAGCCGGTGGTGGTCGCCGACCCCGAAGAAGAAAAGCTCGTCGAGGTGCTGGTCCTCAACGAGCGCCTTGCAAACGACCGCAGCGGCTTGACCTACGTCTATCCGACGGAGATCTATCTGCAGGTCAAGAAGAAGGACGAGGAGTCCGTCGCCGAGGAGATCGAGCGATTCAAGAACGAGATCCGAGCCGATGTCGTCGCCCTGTGGCGAACCGCCGAGCCCCAGCACTTGCAGGAACCACGGATGGAGAGCATGACCCGCCGCGTCGAGACGCTGCTTCGCGAACGCTTCGACAAGCACGCCGGCGAAGGCGAACCGATCGTTCAGAAGTGCGTGATCGTGTCGGGGACAGGCATTCGCATGAACCGGTGACGGACGCTCGCGGACTGAAATGATCCGGCGACTCCCCGATTCTCTACAGGGTTCTCGCCCTTGGAGCCGATCGAGGCCTTGTTGGGGAGAACCGATGCCCGCCGATGCAGGATGCGTAGGTGGCGGGATGTGCATCTGCACCTTTACACGGCACGGAGGCTGTGATGGCGGAATCTCCATCAGCAAACGACAGTGCGGGCAGTGTGCCCCCGGTGGACCCGGCTGGCCAGACGCCAATGCCCGGTCCCGCCTCTGGTCCCGCCTCTGGTCCCGCCTCTGGTCCCGCTTTGGCCGGACCCGTCGCTGCGTCCTTCCCTGATCTTGGTCGTCAGTCGTCGAATCCGGCTTCCGCAGCCGCGATCGATCTGCTGCGCGACGTGAACTTGCAGGTGCGAGTCGAGCTGGGTCGCACCCGCATGCTGGTCGAAGACGTTCTGCGTCTGGCGTCCGACTCGGTCGTCGAACTCGACAAGGCAGCGGGAGACCCCGTCGACATCTATGTCAACGGTCGGCACATCGCACGCGGGGAAGTCCTCGTGCTGAACGAGGCGTTCTGCGTGCGGATCAGCGAGATCATCGAGCCGTTTCAAGTAGGGCTCGGCGCTGACGCATCGACATCCAAGATGCGACCGATGCCCAGGGCTGAGGTTGCGTGAGCGATTCCGCGTTCCCTCCGCAGGATGCGGTGGGATGCGGTGCACCGCTCGAAGATCGTGTTCGGTTTGATGGGAACCGCCGGAGGATCCGGCGAGAGCAGCCAAGGACGGCCCATGCCAGTATCGCGTTCCGCTCGTTTGGTTCGCATCCGTCGGGCAAGACTCTTCGCTGTAGCGGCACTGGTCGCGACGGCGATCGCCACGTCTGTTCGGGCTGAGGACGCGATCCCGATCCCGCCGCCGCGCCCTATTCCGCTGCCTGCAGCATCGGTCTCCGCGCCGGCATCCGCGATGACAAAATCGGCGACGCCTCCGGCACCCGAGTCGTCGAGCAGCGTCGATCGTCCGATCGCGGTTGCAAGCGGCACGCTGACCGGCGACGCGATTCGCACGATCGTCGCCCTGGCTGCGGTGTTGGGACTGGCACTGGTTCTCAAGCGGGTCGTGAAGCGCATGGGTGACCCGCTTTCCGCACGACGCCCTTCGGGCGTCGTGCAGGTGATGGCCCGCTTTCCGTTCGGCAAGGGGCAGCAGGTCGTTCTGCTCTCCGTCGGTTCGCGCGTGCTGTGCGTGCATCAAGGTGGTGCACAGGTGCGCACGCTCTGCGAAATCAGCGATGCCGATGAGATCGCCTTGTTGCGATCTCGGATCGAGGCGGGGACACCCGGACGCGAACTCTTCGATCGCGCATTGACGAGATCGTTGGAGCGCGATCCGGCAGTTGCTTCGGTGACGTCGTCGAAGCCATCGATCACGAAGAACTCGAGTCCATCCTCGGTCAACGCAGCAGGTCGTTCACGCCCGGCGATGCTCGACGTCGGTCCGATCACCGAAACGATCGATCTCACGCGATCCAGTCGTCGCCCCGCGTTCGCGATGCTCGGCTTCGGAGTCCGAGCATGAGTCGCCTCACGCCAACGATCGCTGCGGTCCTCGCGCTCGCCGCAGCAACCACGGCGTTCGGCGGCGACGGCACGCTCGCGGGAGCGAAGGCGCTTGACGATCTCAATCCGATCGGTGTGATCGAGGATGTGGCCAGAAACGTCCCGGGTATGCAGGGAAGCGGCCTCAGCACGCAACTCAACATCATCATGTTGTTGACGGTGCTCACGATTGCACCGGGACTGCTCATTCTGTGTACCTGCTTTACGCGCATCGTCATCGTGCTGAGTCTTCTCCGTCAGGCGCTGGGAACACAAGGACTGCCGCCGAGCCAGGTGATCGTCGGACTCAGCATCTTTCTCTCGGCGGTGGTGATGGGACCGACGTTCGAGCGGATGTGGCGCAATGGTCTTGGCCCGTACGCCCGCGGAGAGCAGACCGA
>JBBQCR010000257.1:0-5433 GCA_038318935.1 Phycisphaerales bacterium | reverse complement strand
AGCGCGACAATCACGTCCTTGCCGGTGACACCAGAACGGAGTCGACCGCGCAGCGTGACCCGCGCGACCGCCGGCACCTGCCACCACGTGGCTCCGGTCGCCCAGATGCTCGCGGCGTCGGTGCGCACCACTGGAGTTCCCAGACAAGCGATCGCACCATAGAGGTTGGAGTGCGAGTCGCTCCCGACGACCATCGAACCGGGTACGACGTAGCCTTGCTCCACCATGATCTGATGGGCGATGCCGGTGCCTGCGGGGAAGAAGTCGACGCCGTTCTCGCGGGCGAACTGTTCTATCTTTGCGTACTTCCCGAGGTTCTCCGACGTGAGATTCTGGATGTCGTGATCGATCGCGAACACCGGTTGGTGGGCGTCCTTGATGCGTGGCGTGACGCCGGCGGCGCGGAAGATCTCACGGAACTTTGGAATGACCGCGCCGGTGTTGTCGTGCGTCATGACGTGCTTCGGACGAATCGAGACGAAGTCGCCGCAGCGAACCACCGCGCCTCGTCCCAGTCCTTCCGCGTGTCGCGTGGCGATCTTTTCGACGAGCGTGAGATTCATGCGGGCACTCCGATCGACAGAGTCGAGAAGACCGTGCTACTTCGCCGCCTTGCCCAGCACCTTGGCGATGTCGAAGTCGATGAAGTCGGCGTGGTGGAAGATCCAGCTCTCGATCGTCCGCTCGGTCTTGTCGCCTTCATGGCTGTGCGTCGCGACGATGTGCATGACCTCGGGCGGAATGCCGTGCTTGAACGCCAGCGCCACGCCGCTGAACGGGTGCCGCAGCATATCGCCGTAGCGACCCTTGATGACCTGGCCGGCGGAATCCTTGTCGAACTCAAGCATCTTGCCAACATCGGCGAGCAACGATCCGGCAATGAGATGGTCGAGGTTCACCGGAACACGGTCACCGAAGACTTCACGCAATACCTTGGTGATCGCAATGCACTGCTTGCAGCAGGAATTCAGGTGCTCGACGAAACGCAGATCGATCTTGCCCGCGAGCAGCGTAAAAGGAATCGCCCGAATTTCAGCGAACGTCCAACCTCGCCCCCCGCAGCCGGTCGACAGCGCTTCGTTCCAGACCGCGGCGACACGATCGCGCAGCGACGCGTCCTTGATCTGCATGATGTCCGGAAAGAGTTCGGCGATCTGAGCGAGCGAATGGGTCATGGTGAGCTCCCGGTACGATGACTTCACGGCAGGAATGTTCGATCGAGCGGCCCGTCGTAGGCATGTCGTTCGGGATCGATGCGACGCATGGGCCTCTCGCGAGTCTGCTCTTCCACGACCTGAGCGACAAGTCCGGGCGTGCGGGCGATCATGAAGATGCCGTTGAAGAGCCGCGGGTCGAGTCCGAGATCGGCGAGGATCGCGCCGAGCGCGCCATCGACGTTCATCGGCAACGGCTTCCCGGTGGCCGCGAACGCCCGCTGCACGGCCAGGGCCGCTCGCACGTGCGGCGCGCGATCGCCGTCGAGTCCGGCTTCGCGTGCCAATTCCAAAAGTCGCGGCGTGCGCGGATCCTTGGTGTGGATGCGATGACCGAAGCCGGAGATTCGCGCTCCGCTCAACTTCACTTCTGCGACCAGGTTGGCTGCGGCGGCATCGAGGGTGATCCGCTCGCGCTGCGCAGTCTCAATCAACGACGCGAGCAGGCGTGCGCAATCCTCGATCGCGCCGCCATGATGCCGATTGATGGAAGAGATGCCCGCCGCCACCGACGACGACAGCGACGCGCCGGTGCTGGCGACGGTGCGTGCCGCGAGCGTGCTCGGCGGTGTGCAGCCATGATCGATGCTCGATACGAGAATCGCGTCCATCAGTCGGGCGGTCCGCTCGTCGGGCAGCTCGCCTTTGAGAATGAGATGAACCGCCGCGCCGAAGCTGACCCGGCCCATCAGCTCCGCGATGTCGTAGCCTCGCACCGCGACGTGATTGGGAGCGATTCTCGTCACCGCGCTGGTCCACACGGCGCTTCGCTCGGCGTCGGTCATCAGGGATGTCGCGTTTGGAGTGCGTCGCAAGACCTCGACGGCAGCGCTGGGCAGATCGCCGAACGAATCGACGACCGTCGCGCCCGCTGAGCGAAGTGCCGCGACCTTTCCGGCGTGCGTTCCGCGATTGCCTTCGATGATCGCTCCCGCGTGGCTGAATCGCGTGCCTTCCTTCGCGGCCTTTCCGCCGACGTACGCGACGACAGGCTTCTTCACTCGACCGGTGGCGATGAGATCGGCAAGCTCTTCTTCCTGCGACGACCCAATCTCGCCGAACACCACGATCGCGTCGGTGGCCGGATCGGCTTCGAACCGCAGCGCGACATCGGGAATGCGCAGTCCAAGGACCGCGTCGCCGCCGATGTGCACGATGGTGCTGAGCCGTACGCCCGCCTGTCCGAGGTAGTAGCCGGTGCTCGACGCCATGCCGCCCGAGCGAGAGATCACGCCGACACCGCCCGGTCGACCGGGCTTGAACCACGCGCGAGCCGAGTCTGCACGCCCGCCGATCATGCCGACGACAGCCTTGCCCGGGCTGATGATGCCAAGCGTGTTCGGGCCGACGAACTCGGCGCCATTAGCGCGGGCGCATGCCGCGATCTCCATCGCATCCCAGACTGGAACACGATCGGCAACCAGGACAGCAAGTCGAACGCCCGCCTCAAACGCTTCGATCGCTGCGGACTTGACCATTGGCGCCGGCACGAAGAGCACCGAAATGTCGATCGCGCCGAGCGCCGTCGACGCATCGCCGACGGTATCGAAGACGGGAAGTCCCAACACCTGCGTTCCGCCCCTGCCCGGCGTACAGCCACCGATGACACGGGTGCCGTAGTCAAGCATGAGTCGCGTGCGTGCCATGCCTTCGCGCCCGGTGATGCCCTGCACGATTACCCGCTTGGTCTCGTCGACGAGAATCGCCATCGTTCAGTGCCTCCCCTGCGACGAGACGATTTCGCGGAGCCCGGGGACTTCCAGATCGACGAACAGCGCGGCGATTCCGGCACGACGACACTCCACCTCGCAGGCGATGAACTCGCTGTCTTTGCCCGCGAGTTCTGCTGGCGGCAGCGTGAACGCGGGCTTTCCGCCGTCGTCGCGGACGAGCCCGGACGAGTGGGCGATCACGATGGGTCGCGCCTCGTTCCATCGCGGCGTGTCGATCCACACGCAGCCGCCCTTGATCGGTAGCGCGAGCGACGTCTTTGCGCCGACGAACGCTGGCGTTCGCCTCGCGCGCGGGGTCCACGTCTTTCCGCCGGCCGCCGTGACCAACTCGGCGAAGCGCCGCGCAATGAACGCGGGTGCATCGGTCTTGCGATAGCCTTCGACGGTCGCCGAAAGATCGCGACACGCCGAGGTCAGGATCTCGACGGCTCGGTCCTCGGTGTTGCCTCCGAGCCGAATCACCGCTGGTATGTCGAGGTCCAGTTCCCAGAATGCTTTCGCCAATCCGTAGGCCGACCAGAACTGTTCCTGGCTTGCGACGCCGGAACCAGAGCCGAAGTAACCGACGAGTCCGGGCTGGCTGAGAATGATGCAAGCGGCGCGGTAGACCTTGGCGCTCGACGGATTGCCGCTCGTGTCAGTGAAATCGGCGACCGTGAAGCCTTGGGTGGTGATCGCGTCCATCGCCATCATCGATCCGCCGCCACCAGCCCCGTGGAATCCGACGAGGCCGTGCGATCCGTCAGGGGCTGTCGTCGCAAGCTGCGCGAAGTAAAACGTGCCGCGATGGTCCGCCTGCTCGACCGCGTAGGCGATGCGTTCGAGCGCCGTCGGCGGATGATCGAACTCGCGAGCGATTTCGATGCCGAGTTCGGGGTGCCGAAACACCGCGTAGTCGTCGATCGTGATGCGGCAGTCGGCCGCGACGATACGGCCGTCGCGCGTCACCGCCAGCGGGTTGATCTCGACGCTTCGCGCCTCGGACGCCTTGGCGACATCGAACACCGCTCGCACCGCCGCAGCGATCTGCGCTGTCGAAACGCCGGTTGCCGTGCCGACGGCCAGAGCGAGCGCCGATGCATCGGGACCGGAGACTGCGCCACACGGAATCCGCGACGTGGAAGCCGCTCGCTCCTCGACTCCTGAACCTCCCGCGGGCGAGAACAGGAGTACCGGAGCCCGCTCACGATCATCGATCGCGAGCGACACGAAGAGTTCGCTGGCGATATCGATCTTCTCTTCGATCAGCACCGAATCAACCGGGAACTGACCGACCGTCAAACCGAACATGCGCCGCGCGTGGGAAGCGGCCTCGGCCGGCGACTTCGCGAATGCCACACCGCCAAGCGCGGCCCGGCCTGTCGTCCAAGCCTGAATCTTGATGACCACCGGACAACCGATCGTCGCAGCGGCGAGTTCCGCTTCCTCCGGCGTGCGCGCGACGAGCCCGCGCGGGACCGTCATGCCATGCTCCGCAAGAAGCCGTTTGCCGTCGTGTTCCGAAAGGCGAGCCATGGGGAGTCGCGAGTGAATCGTCGGCGGCCGACGTGCCATGCTCAGGATGCAGGGTCCTTCGTCATGCCACGTGGTGTCGCGATGCGTAATCTAGATCAATCCGGGTCGAACGGGCGCGGCGGGCACGAAGTCTCGGAGAACTCTCCGAATCGGAACGGTCCCCCACAATCGACGCTCGCAATGGTATTGGTCTCTTCGTATCGTTGATTCGTCCATGACACGACCACTGACGCCCTTGGCCATCGAACTTGGCAAACGGAATCCCTTCCCGACAACGGAAGAGGAAGCGTTTGTCGCCATCGTGCGGACCGCGACCATCCTGAAGGGACAGGCAAATCGCCTGCTGCGCGAGCATCGCCTCGCCGAGCCGAGCTACAACGTGTTGCGCATACTTCGCGGGGCAGGTCCCGAAGGTCGGTGCAGTCACGAGATCATGGCACAGGTCATCTCCGAAGTGCCGGACATGACGCGACTCATCGATCGACTGGAGCGACTCGGCCTCTGCGAACGGCATCGCGTCGACGGCGATCGTCGGCTCGTGCGGGTGATGATCACCACCAGCGGCCTCACGCTGCTCGCGACACTCGACACCAGCATCGTCGCTCTGCATCGGCAGCAGTTTGCGGGAGTGACGGCGAATCGACTGGAATCACTTCTCGATGCGTTGACCGCGGTTCGCGACTCGGCGAGACAAGTGCCCGAGGGAACGTGAGTCGGTCAGTGCGGTTACCCGACAGTCCTCATCCCTCGTCCGTCTACAAACGGCCTTGCACCCGATCGTCCCGGTGATCAGCGGTGCGATTCCGCCTTGACCGAGCCATCCAAAAGGATGTCAAAGCGAATGGGATCGGGGCGCTCGACTCCCTTCTCGGGTGCTGCGTCACTGGCGATCACCACGGTGGCAAAGCGAATGCTCGAACGGTCGGCGGCAAGATTCTTTCCGAAGTCCTGAGCGAACTCAAGGGTGATCG
>JBBQCR010000256.1:0-5461 GCA_038318935.1 Phycisphaerales bacterium | reverse complement strand
ATCGAATTTGGCTGAGGGACCGGGTCCGCGCGGGCCGCGGCGTAATCTCCCCAGCGTCCCGCTTCGGTGTACGGGCCGGTGTTGGTCTTGATGATCGCCGGAGTGCGGAAGGTGTTGAGCGGATCGGACTTGGCGCGGAGTGCAGTCACCATCGAGATGTATTCCGTCGGCGAGCTGCGAGCGAACGTGATCGCCGCATTGCCAGCGTCGTCTGCGCCGATCGCCGACATGAACGTTCTCACGGTCGGTCCGAGATCGAAGCTGCCGGTTTGCACCAGCGTCGGTGTATTGCCTGATGCCGGCCATCCGTTCATCGCGAACTCGTACCAGCGCACCAGCACTCGGGTCGAACCGACGTGATGCGTCGCCCAGAGCGATCCATTCTTGTAGTCGACGCTCCAGAAGCGGCTGTCGAAGTTCTGGATCTGCACCGATGTCCCCTTCTGTGGCGAGTTTGCCGGAGGTGTATAGCTGGGGACCGTGAGTTCGGTCGTCGTCAGGGTCGGCGTTGTGAGCGGATTCGTTAGAGCGATGAACTTGACCTTGGTGTTGGTGGCCGACTCTTTGTGCTCGATCATGTAGAGCCCGGGTGCGGACGGATCCATGACCGGCGGAATCCCTGCCGACTTGATGCTGGTCACGTAATTGAGGGACTTGCTGATCGCCGGGGCAACTCCGGCCAGCATGGAGGCCTTGTCCCAGATGAAGATCTGGTGGTTCGAGATGCTGCCATCGCCCGTTACATACACCGCCTCGTCGTCGACGGAGATGTTTGGCGAATCGAAGATAGAACCGCCAAGTGAAGTGGTTTCCAAGCGGTACTTGTTCCAACTGCCGACGGGATTGTCGTCGTCGCTCACCGCGATCAACGCGTACGACTTGCCGCCTGGAGCGTTGCCCTCCGAAGCCATCGCCCAGAATCGATTCGAGAGTGTGTCGAAGAAACATTCCGGATCGAACACGAAGTCCGTTGCTCCCAACGAACCCCAGAATCCTCCCGACCCTTCGATCTCGTCGGTGAAGAGCTGCGTGCCTTGCTTGTCGAGAAACGTAATCCGGCCGTTGGTGATGGTGACAACCTGATTCGGACCGACCGCCATGTTGCAGTCGGGCGGCGTCCAACCGGTGTCAAGGATCGCGTCGAACCCGATGCCGTTGTCGTTGGCGGCGATGGTGCGCCGGCCACGATCGACTCCCCGGGGGTCGAACGTCGGTGGAATGTGCGGCGCGGCGCTGGACCGATCTTCGTTCTCGATCGTGGTCACAGGTGCAGACTTCGGATCCACACCCTGCTGCCGGCCGGCGAGTGCGATCGCCTGCGGTGCAACCAAGCTCATGTTGACACTGGTGTCATCTCCAAGCCCGGCGTCACCATCCCAAATCACCGCGATGCGATCGCCGCTCGCGACCGCTCGCGTTGTGCCTGCCGCGACGCGAAGCGATTGGGAACCGGGAAGTCCCTCGGTCAGTCGTTCGGCGGGTCCGAGCGAATCGCCGCCGGGTCCGTAGCGGGCTAGTAAGACGCCCTGATTCGCATAAGCGATTGCGAATCCCTCGGCGGTCGAGAGCGGACTTGCGGCCACACCGTCGCCGACATCGATCGCATGCCCGATCGGACAGCCGTACTCGTCGAGCTGGATCGCGCGGACCGCGTGGCCGTCGGCGGTGGGAATCGCCCACGTCATCACTGCTCCGCGACCGCACGCGGCAAGGGCCGCTTCGTAACCTTCATCGACGATCGATTCAACAGTGATCGGTCCCGAGTGACCGCGCGCCACCATCGCCCGCTCAATGCGCGATGTGCCGTTCTCATCTACCGAAGTCCATGCGACGATCAACGATCCGTCCGCGAGCGTGGCGACCGAAGGCGCGCGGGCATCGTTGGCAGTGGAGAGGAGTTCCTCGCGGGCGTGCGGCGCGATCCAGCGTCCGCGAATCTCCTGCATGCCATCGCTGCGGGCCGACACCCAGGCAACGAACGGGCGTCCATCGTCGCCGATCGTGACGACCGGCGACGATTGATCGCCCTCGGTCGTCACGTTCACCAGCTCTTCCGAACCACCGCGCATCATCGGGTCGAAGTATCGCGCGATGATGGAACCTTGATCGCCGTCTTGTCCGAACGACTGCCAGACGACGATTGCTCCACCATCGCGCAGTGCGGCGATGGACGGCGAGCTCTGGGCGGAGGGCGTCCAGAGGTTCACTTGCGTCTCGCCACCGATCGGGACACCATCGCGGTCGAGTCGCTGCAAGTAGACACCAGCGGTCCCTCCCTGTTGACGACGGCTGGTCCATGCGGCGACGAATCCGCCGTCGGAGAGTCGGCACAGCGACGCCTCGAATTGGGCGCTCCGCGAAAAGGTACTCACGCGAAGGTGCGACACGGACTCGGCCAACGCCACAGTCGCGAGCGACGCTGAAACCAAGAAGCAGGGCAGGGAGGCGATGAGTCGATGCATACCAAGGGCTCCTGAATACCCGAAGAAACCGTTGCACTCTGAGCCCGTTGTACCCGGAGTCTGGGGACCGACCGCGCGGGGATTGCGAAGATCCCGAGCATCCAGCGACTGCCGGGTTGTGGCTGCTCGGACGAACCCCCGCTACATCTTGTGCTGCCTTGGTTCGCTGGCACCTGGACCGCAGTCAGGTGCCTCGCAAGGCGCGGAGTGGACGGTGTTCCGTCCCAGCATCGGTTGCGGCAAGCGGGTTGCAGTGCCTCCTCCGCTCGATACCATGCCTTCGTTCCCGAGGTCCACTGTGTCCGCGTCATGGATGGCGTACGGCGTCAGGTGGATGTCGAGAGGCTGCATCGTGGTGCTTGTGGGCTCTGCGCTCATGTGCATCACCACACCGTCAAGGAGGACGGCATGCCGAAGCACAAAGAAAACCGCGTTCCACCATCGTCGCCACGTTCAGGCGCGGGGACTCCCAGCATTCCGCTGTGCGAGTCGTCGTCGATCGCCACCACGCCGGACGACTCCGTTCTTTCCAAGCTGCTCGCCACCATGACGGTGCGCGAACGACTCGTCGTGTGCCTCAAGTTCGCCGACGGCCTCACCTTGGTTGAGATCGCGGCGGTCCTGAACACCGGCGTTGCGGAGGTCGAGCGCATCCTCGAGCACGTAGTCGATCACGTGTCGGGAGTGTTGCGACGACAGTCTGCGACGGCCTGACGACGCCGCACGCGAGTTCGCGAAGCCGATCAGGCGAGCTGTCTCGTCGCCGCGCGATGCGGCGTGCGCACGATGCACAGGTCATTCCCTCGATCGGCAAGTCAGTTTGTTGCGTGGCACGGAGCTGGGATCCGTAGGATCGGTGCCAGGGTGAAACGAACTTCGGGCTGATAGCATTCCGGCATGAGCACGACACTCTCCGCTTCCAAGCGTTCAATCGAAGCCGCTACGTTCTCCCACGACATGTTCGTGAAGTTGATCAATGACTTCCCGGCTGACAAGTCGGTGTTCCAGACCAGCGCCACGGACAATCACTTGCTCTGGCATATCGGCCATCTTGCCACCACGTACGCATGGTTCGCGTCCGCGCTCGACGGCGAACCGGTCGGCGCCACCGACCACGAGAACGCGTTGTTCGGCATGGGCTCGAAGCCGCTGCCGGACGCGAAGGCGTACCCCTCGTTGATTGACGTGCGCACGCGCTTCGACGCGACTTGGAATCGATTCGCGTCAGCGGCGGCGGCGCTCACCGATGCGGACGCTGGCATGCCGCCGAAGGTTGAGAGCGGCGGCTTCCTGAAGGATCGTCTCGACGCGGTCGACAAAGCGGCGTGGCACGACGGCTGGCACGCCGGTCAGGTGTCGGGCCTGCGGAAGGCGTTGGGCTTGAAGGGCGCTTTCTGACGGTTGCTGCGCGGAAATCACTCCGCAGTCGTCAAGTCCAAGCGCCCAACAGAATCGCGAGATCCTCTGCGCCGACCGAGCCATTCCCGCTGAGATCGAAGTTCGGATCGGTCGATCCCCATGCGCCAAGCAGGAGCGCGAGATCGACGCTGCCGATCACACCGTCGCAGTCAAGGTCGCCGACGGCGCACTCGACGAGCGTCACCGTCAGTTCGAGCTTCGCGGGAAACGCGAGGCCCTTCAGCACCAACGGATTCTCCTTGCAGTAGAACGCCGGGAAAAGCGTGCCTTGCTGGACCACCTTGGCGAGGCTGGTGATGGAGAGATTCACGCGACCTTGCGACACGCCGTCCTGCAGGTAGCCCTGCACCAGCGGATTGTCGATCGCGAGATCGAAGATGCAGAAGCTGTTGATCGGGATGAGGCTTCCCGGTTGGACGTCGGGGACGGTGCCGATCGCAAACGGGATCGGCGTGAATTGATCACGCACGTTGTCGGAGACGTCTACCACGTTGCCCTTGCCGTTGAATCCCTGCGCGTACGCGTTACGGATTCCAGGCAATAGCAGACTCGTTCCTGGGGGCGCGTACGGAGATGTCTGCACCCACGTGGCGAGACTCCAGCCGTTGCGAAAGCCGGTGCCGAAGAGCTCGATCGGCTGGCCGGGATCTCTGTCTTCGATGTAGTTCGGATCGTTCGGCAGGAGAAACGATTGCCACGGATCGGTTGTCGGGTCGTACGCGATGGCGAGATCGCTGGCGAATTGCAGCGTGACGCGGGCCGACGACACGACGTACGAACTCGCGGCGTGACCCGTTGGCACATCCGCAGCGGTGTCGAAGACGACGACCATCTGTCCGTCACGATTGTCAAAGAAGCTTGAGCCTGCTTCGCCGCCGAAGACCGATGCGGTT
The DNA here is from genome assembly GCA_038318935.1 of Phycisphaerales bacterium. GTDB lineage: Bacteria > Planctomycetota > Phycisphaerae > Phycisphaerales > SM1A02 > JAEUIT01. The sequence goes on along the minus strand of JBBQCR010000256.1, from coordinate 687 downwards.
GGACGCAACCCCGGCGTGGGATTGAACGGATAGTTCCAGCGATCGCCGGTCGGAACGGTGTATGTCAGGGTGTAGGTGGTGTCGGCCAGAGCCCCCGACGTAAGGATCGCGAGAGCGGATGCTGCGACAGCGGAGCGAAGAGCAAGCGTGATGGGATGCATGATGATGAGGGGGAAGAGCGTGACGCACTGGACGGGTTGCGGCCGCTGAGGGAGAATATTTGGTCCGGTCGCGAACCCCTGAGGGACGATGGACAACCGAAACTGCGCGAGCAAAGTCCGATCTTGAACGGTCCTTGCGATGGTAACGCTCGAAGTTTGCCGCTCCCACCGAGAAATACAAAAACAGCGTCGTCGTACAGATCTTCGCCCGATGAGTCATACGCTTGCCACGAACCGACTCAAGATCGACGCAGTACGTATCGACCCGCCTTCTGAGTGCACGTCTTGAACAGCCTGAGTGCCGAGAGCCCCATCTGATGCAGCCTCGATTGACCAGCCCTCCCCAATTGCCTCGTGTTCACGACCAAATCTGTGCCATTGCAGTAGGACGGGCTCGCCAACGTCCGGCTCGCTCGGGATTCACCCTGGTCGAATTGCTGGTGGTCATCGCGATCATCGGCATTTTGGTCGCCTTGCTGTTGCCGGCGGTGCAAGCCGCGCGCGAAGCCGGCCGCCGCACGCAGTG
>JBBQCR010000255.1:0-5463 GCA_038318935.1 Phycisphaerales bacterium | reverse complement strand
AGGACGAAGCGAACGCTGTTGGCGTCACCGCGCCCCAGAAGCTCAAATCGCTCTGCGGCCTTGCCGATCGAGGTCCCGTCGTCATCGACTTCCTGATGGGGAATGAAACCCTGATCGATCTCGACTTCGCTCCACTGCCGGGCGACCGCGAGCCATGGCCAGCCTGCGGCAAGCGTTCCTACCTGCCATTCGCCGAGCGGCTCGGAACTCGTCCGGGGCAGAGCCCACGCAGGAACACTGTCGATCGACAAGTCGGCGTTGACCGAAGGCATTCCGTGACGCTCGAGATTCCACCAGGCAAGTCCTCGAGCGTTGTCGTGTGCCGCCATCCAAACGACGCCGCGACGGACACTCAGGATGCTCGTCACGGGGAGCGGCCCACCATCGCTCGGCATCGCCCCGCCGGTGCGATCGAAGGACCGGGCGGCGGCGTGCCCAAGGCTCCACTGGATCGAGACCGCGACCGCGACCGCTCCTCCAAGCACGCTAAGGGCGAGCGAGAAGACGGCCAATCGCCAGCGCGATCCGGATGCGGTCGGCCAATGTGGCATGGATCATTGATCGTATCGACGCGTCCCTTGCTGCGGAGAGCGGAGATTCTCGGGCGCGGTGCCGTAGGCACGACGGCGCGCCGCTTGCCTCGGCGGTCGTCTCCCTCGTGTTCAGCGAACGGAAGAGTCTTGAAAGGACACTTTCCCAATGGGTCTACTCAGTCGTCTGCGTCGGAAGCGGATTCTCAATCGGGACCCCAGTCCCGAGTTCGAATTGGGGTTGAGCGCGGTGCGGCACCTCCGCACGCTCGACCCGGAGCGGAAGCAACGGGTCGTCGACGATGCACGCGTCTTCTCGGCCCAGACGCATTGGGAGGGAGTCGGCGGTCTGACGGTCTCTGACGGCATGAAGGCCGTCGTCTCCGCCCTCGCGTGCCTCTTGGTGTGCGACACGCGACAGACGCTGTACGAGGGAGTCTCCAGCGTCATCCTGCGACCTCACGGCTATCTGGCAAGCGCTTCGCCAGGCCCAGGCGGCGTCGTCACGCAGGGATCGATGCGTTTGGGGGAAGCCCACTTCAACGGGCCGATCGTCCTCAGTTGGTCCGATTCGCTGCGGCACGCGACGCTTCCCACCGGTCGCAATCTCGTGTTGCACGAGTTCGCCCACAAGCTCGACATGCTTGATGGCATGGTCGATGGCACGCCGCCACTGCCCGACTCGATCCCGCTGGGCCGATGGGTCGACGTCATGACCGGCGAGTACGAAGCCTTGCACGGCGAACTCGCTTCAGGCACGACACCGACGATTGACCCCTACGCGGCGACGAACCCCGGCGAGTTCTTCGCGGTGTCGACGGAAACCTATTTCGAGCGGCCTTACGCCCTGCGGCAACTGCGGCCGGCGCTGTACGACCTGCTCAAGGACTACTACGTGGTCGGCGGATGAGCGTCCGAACGCAGCGACGGCCGACGCCTCCCGTCACTTCGGGCTCTTGCCGACTCGCTTCACGCCGGTGCCCGGTCGCTGCGACGGATCGACGCGCTTCTTCGCCGCCCCGCCGCGCAGGGGCTTCGGCCCCTTGCCAGCCCGCTTCGTCGTCTTCTTCATCGGCTTCAGCGGATGACGCCCGGCTCGGGCCAGTTCCTGTTCCTTCTCGACGGCTTCGCGCATCGCTCGATGCTGCTCAGCATCGGCGTCGGCCCGCGCCGTGCGGGCTTGCATCGACACCGTGCGTTCAAACCGCTTGCGATCCTCGGGCCGCATCCATGCGGAGAAGTCGGGCGTCGGCGAAGGTTCAATCTCAAGCGACGAAATCTTGCACTGCCGCTTCCAGCGTGCGATTTCGTCCGGCTCCGGCGTGAGGAACGTGAAGCTCTCCGCGAACCCTCCGCCGTGACCGGCGCGGCCGACACGGTGGACGTATTCCTCTGGCAGCAGCGGCAGGTCGTAGTTGATGACCGTTCGAATGGCTGGGATGTGCAAGCCGCGGGCGGCGACGTCGGTCGCCACAAGGACCTGCAAGCGTCCGGCGCCGAACTCCTCAAGGGCCATCTCGCGCTGCGTCTGCGAGCGGTCGCCATGCACGAGGCCGGTGAGGATGTCGTGCTTGCGAAGAGCCGCCGCGACCCAGCCCGCCCGTCGACGAGTGCGAGTGAAGACGATGACGCCACGCTTCTTCTGTCCACTGACGAGGGCCAGCACGAGGGCGGTCTTGAAGGCGTCCTCGATCTGATAGACCGCCTGACCGACGTGCTCCGCGGGTTTGCTGTGACCACCGCTCTCGACGCGCACCGGCGTGCGCAGGAAGCGAGAGGTGAGTTCGGTGACCGCTGGCGGAAAGGTGGCACTCAGGAAGAGGATCTGCCGCTCGGTAGGCATGCGCTCAAGAATCCGGGCGACTTGAGGCAGGAATCCCAGATCGAGCATTCGGTCGGCTTCGTCGACGACCACATGCCGAACGTACGCCAAGGAAATCGCATCGAGGTCCAACAGTTCGCGGATGCGCCCCGGCGTTCCGGCGACCACGTCGACGCCAGCATCGATCATCGCCCGCTGCGGCCCCAAGGGCGACTTGCCCCAGACCGCGCCGACGCGCAGCAGCGAGCCCTTGACCAGGGCTCGGGCATCCTTGGCGACCTGTTGGGCGAGTTCGCGGGTCGGACAAAGAATGATCGCTCGAAGCCGGGTACTTGGATCGACTCGGGCCGATCCCTTTCGCCCGCGAGGTCCGCGAAGCATCGGCGGTGGGTCGCTCAACAGCAGATGGGCCAGCGGCATGACGTAGGCGAGCGTCTTCCCGGTGCCCGTCGGAGCCAAGCCAATCGCATCGCGACCTTTGATCGCCACCGGGACCAACGCGGCCTGAATCGGTGTCGGTTTGGTGAAACCGAGCGCGTCCACACCGCGTCGAACCAAAGGATGCAGGGCAAGAGCGTCAAACGACATCAAACGGAGGATACGGCAACGCAGGTGTCACCGCCGTACGCGGCCCAACAGCCTTGGTGAATCGCAGCGCGATTTCGACCGATGACTCCCACCAGATCGCCCGCGACGTTCCGCGATCTGGCCCTCAACTGCCGTAGACGGATACGACGGAGCTTCTCAGGACGACATGCCGAATCGCAAGGGATTGGACCCATGGACCGACGCTGGTCCCGCACCGCATCTTCTGTTTCCGCGACGAACGCGTCTTGCGAAGCGCTGCGCCGTCCTCCCTTTCGGATCCGCCTCCGCCACCAGCCGGCCGACGATCCGCAGGGCTATCCGACCGTCGAGTTGTCGCCCTGCCCGACAACCGTGGCCGTGTCCGCCCTGGTTCGTGCGACGTCGCGTTCTTCGTCCACTTTGCTCGTCGATGCGATCCGCTCGGTCGCAACGAGAAGCGGCCGCGTGTCCCGCGAGTGGCAAGGCCTCTTTCACCGAGCGGCCCTCAATCACAGCGTGCTGATCGATGACACGACGCTCCGTTCGATCGCCCGCTTCGGCGAACGCCGCTGGACGATCGCTCGCATCGACGGTCCGGTCGACTCAAGCGACGCGACCGCGCTCGAACAGGCCATCGTCGGCGGCATCACGCCGCTGGACGCCGATCTACGGACCAGCGCGATCCTGCAAGTGGGCCCGCACAGAGCGACCTGGGCCCAGTTTCGAGACCTCGACGCAGCCCGGCAGTTTGTCGCGGACGCGATCAACCACTTCGTCGCCGACACGCTCGAACTTCCGGTCGATGCCCTCCCGCCGCTGACACCATCACTCCTTCGCGTCTCGGCATCGCACCTCTGCATCCGTCCGCGCGATGTGCGGGTCGATGGAACGAGCGTGCTGGTGCCGCTGCGAGTCACAAAGCGCAAGACCATCACGCTCGTCGCAGACCGCGCGACCGGTGCGTGGGGACGCTGCTGAGTCGGCAACCGTTTTCGGTCCTCGCATCGCGCCGGTCCGACAAGAGATTCCGGTTGTCCGACGAGCCCAGGCGATCGATCACCAGGAGCGCTCGATCGAACGAACAATCAGCCCGATGGTTGGTGGCTGGGTAGTACATGCCAATGACCGACCGTCGGAGGGGACGGCCGGTCATTGGCTTTTTGTCGGATGCTCGCAGCGCAGACCGGCCGCAGTCAGCGCGGCGCGGGATGCGAAAGCGGGTCGCCGTCCGGATTGGCGACCTTTGGCTTCACGGGCTTGGACGGCGCGACCGGAGTGACGGCCGGCTCGTTCGGCGCGTCGCCTCCATCGATCTTGAGAGCCCAGCGAACGCCACCAAGCATGTGGGCCCGAAAGAGCGGTTCCGCATAGCTCTCCTTCGTGTGCCCACCGCCGGTGTACCAAGATCGCCCCTTGCCAACCTCGTGGCACCACGCGATCGGATGGTCGCCCATCGCGATCGCCTCTGCGGCGTTGTAGGTGGACTCGTCGAGACTCGCGAGGACGCGGACCTTCTCACGCGGATTGCGGTCGTACACGTACCACTCGTCAGTCCGCTCCCATCGCTCGGGCAGCATCGACGTCGACGGGTGCCCGCGGTCCTCGACCTTGACGGTCGCCTTCTGGATCGACGGATGGGTCTTGAACCACGCTCCGACAAGCGTCTCGCCGTACCACGGCCAAGTCTGCTCGGTGTCGGCTGCCGCGTGAATGCCGACGTAGCCGCCGCCTTCGGTCACCCACTGTTGCAACGCTTCCTGTTGCTTGTCGTCGAGGACATCACCGGTCGTCGAGAGAAACACGACACCTCGGTACTTCGCGAGATTCTCCGGCGTGAACACCGCGGCATCCTCGGTCGCGTCCACTGCAAAGACTGTGCGGTCGCCATCCTTGGAGAGTTCCCGCAGACACGCAATGCCGTCCGGAATCGACTCGTGACGAAAGCCCGCGGTCTTCGAGAAGACGAGGAGTTTCGGAGGCGTCGCTTGTGGGCTGGGGCGCGAATCCGACTGGATCGTCGCCTGCGGAGCCGCAGCGAGGAGAGCAGTCGCGGCGATGCCGAAGGATGCAAAGGCGGCGAGTCGAAGCATGTGTGCATCGTACCGGTGCGGCTCCGCTGTCGAGCCATCACGCCGAGCGAAGTCGGATTCGGCCGGTTCGACGGCGGCTTCACGCGCGCATCACACAGCAGTCGAAGGAGTCACGTATGCCATACGGCTTCATGCGGATCTGGGTGTATGTGGGCGTATGTGGGCGTATGTAGGCGTCTCCCGTTCGGATCAGCAGAGTGGCCGAGTTCCAGCAGGCGCAACGACGCGGTGTCTACAGCGATACACGCGAGTTGTGCCTCCGAAGAAGTCGGCCATTCTGCCCGTCCGCGGCAACACCCCTCACGCAAACGCTGGCGCGCCCAGACAACGCCGCGTTGAACTTCACACAGGGTTTCGAGGCGACCTCAACCCCAGTTCCCCAACAGGATCGCAAGGTCTGCCGCGTCGACGATGCCGTTGCCATCGAGATCCGCCGCGCCGCTTGTCTGTCCCC
>JBBQCR010000254.1:0-5474 GCA_038318935.1 Phycisphaerales bacterium | reverse complement strand
AGTCGAGATTTCCGGTCGGCTCATCGGCGAGGAGCACCGACGGCTCGAAGAGCAGCGATCGTGCGATCGCGACGCGCTGCTGCTCGCCTCCCGACAGGGCGTCGGGACGATGGTGCGATCGTTCGGTCAGTCCGAGCTCGTTGAGAAGCGCGTTGCCGCGCTCAAGCAGCTCCTCGCGCGGACGACCGTCCAGAACGCCGGGAAGTGTCACGTTCTCAAGCGCCGTGAGCGTCGGCAGGAGATTGAACTGCTGGAAGACGACGCCGATGGTTCGGCGACGATAGAGCGTCAGCTCGCTCTCGCTGAGTCGATCGACGCGCGTGCCGCTCACATCGATTTCGCCGGCGTCCGCGCGGTCGAGTCCCGCGAGAAGATGAAGGAGCGTGCTCTTGCCGCTGCCGGATGCGCCCATCACCGCGACAAATCCTGCACCACGCACGTCGAGGTCCAGTCCGCGCAGCGCGTCGACGGAGCGACCGCCAAGTCGGAACCGCTTTTCGACTCCACGCACGCTGATCGACAGTCCCGCTGCGATGTCAGTGGCCGGCATGCTTGCCGTCGTAGGTCGCCGCGTCCATGAGCTTGGCCAGCGGCGCGAGATCGCTGCATTCGAGCTTCACCAGCCAACCGCGCCCGAACGAATCGCTGTTGACCAGCGACGGATCCTTCGCGGCGTCCTGATTCACCGCGACGATGGTTCCGCTCACGAAGGAGTAGATGTCGCTGGTGGTCTTGACGCTTTCTACTTCGCCTACGGAACTGCCCGCAGTGATCTTGGTGCCGACGGGCTTCATCTCGACATAGGTGATGTCAGTGAGCTCGTCCGCCGCGAATTTCGTGATGCCGAGGACGACTGTGTTGCCTTCCGCGCGGAACCATTCGTGGGATTCCGAGTAGCGGCAATTGGCGGGGCTGGCCATGGCGAGGGGACTCCAAAGAGGAGGAGGAAAGATACGGGAACCTGACCCGGGGCGGGAAACAGCCCACCGAGTTGGGTGGGTCTTGAACAACCTCGTATGAAGCTTTGATGAACGGGGCACATTAAATTGGGCAATTTGGCCCGCGCACCCCTTGCCTCGGGGAAGCCCTCCCTCTAGTCTGCGTCGGTCGAGAGACAGCCTCGACTCTCAAGTCTTTCTCCCCTCCGGAAACGCCGCCGAGTCGTTCGAGCGGCGTTTTCTTGCGCCGAGAGGTTCCGCCGGGGCGGCCAGACAGGAACGACCCTTCTTCGTTATCCTGCGCCGGACCCGACGTGAGCCCCTCCGGCGACCGCGAGAACCCTTCTCGCGGCGCAGCGGGAAGCCTGAACGGGATCTGTAAGGACGGGCGACCGTGCAGGCCCAGATCGTTCTGACACTGTCCGTTGGTGCCCTGAAGCCGCTGCTGGCGGCCCAGGATCCTCGTTGTCCGACGCTGTTCGACGTTCCCAACTTCGCAGCCCAGGAACTCTCCCTGCGGGGGCTGAACATCCCGACCTCGCTCATGGCCGGGCGAGCCGCCAACGACATGGATCGCCTGCGGGATCTCGCGGACAAGGCAGGATGCCCCTGCTTGGTGCTGGTCGAGGAGACGCCTCTGGCGTTTGGCGACCTCAAGAAAGAGGTCCAGACGGCAACCGAGGAGCGCATCAAGCGGCTCGCGGCCGCCGCCAATCGCATGGGGTGTCGGGATATCGCTGTCCGATGTGCCGCGAAGGCCACCGACGAGGACTTCGAGCGGACGGCAGCAGGAATCAAGTCGGCCCTTCACGAGATCGATCGGTACGACCTGAATGTCCTGATTCAACCGCACGAAGGATTGACGTTTGAACCAAGCCGGCTGACCGACCTCATCAAGAAAGTCGGCGGATTCCGCATCGGGTCGCTGCCGAGCTTCGCCCACGCACACGCGACGGGGGATGTGGAGAAGACGCTCCGGAAGCTCGCGCCCTATGCCGAGGCAATTGACGCCTCCATCGTCGGGTTCAAGGCGGACAAGCACCAACCGTTTGACCTCGCCAAGTGCGTCGAAAGCGTCCGAGCGGTTGGGTACGTCAACACCTTGGCGCTCGATTACGTTGGGAAGGGCGATCTTGTCGCGGATCTGGTCAAGGCTCGCGGTATCCTTCACGAGGCGGTTCAGACGGAGGAGGAGTGAGTGGGAATGGGTGATCCGTCGTCCGATGCGACGGGTTCGACCCGTTCCGATCCCGTTCAGACCGCCCGGCAATCCCAAGGGCAGTCGCGAAGGAGGCCGCGCGTGATCGTGACCATCGATGGACCTGCGGGGACCGGCAAGTCAACCGTTGCGCATCTGCTCGCCAAGCGCTTGGAGTTGGAGTTCCTCGACACCGGGGCGATGTATCGCGCGGTGACGCTGTTGGTGCTCGAGCGCGGGCTGAATGCCTCCGACGGTGGGCGTATCGCAGAGGTGGTCCGCGACGCCGACATCCGATTCGACTTCAACCCCGATCCGCCGCAATTGCTGGTCAACGGTCGTCGCATGCGAGACGAGATCCGATCGGCAGCGGTTACCGCGGTTGTCTCGATTGTCGCGGGGCATGCTGATGTTCGTCACGCGATGGTGCAGGCGCAGCGAGCAATTGCTTTGGCCCACGACCGATTGGTGACCGAAGGTCGCGACCAGGGCTCCTACGTGTTTCCTGACGCGGACGTGAAGTTCTATCTCGATGCCAGTTCGCACATCCGCGCTCATCGGCGACTCGACCAAATGAAGAAGCAGGGCGAGTTCGAGGAGTTCGATGCGATTCGTCTGGCGATCGAAGAGCGGGATCGCAACGATCGTTCACGACCCTTCGGAGCGTTGGTCGAGCCGCACGACGCAATTCACGTGGACACGGGACCCTTGGAAGTGCACGAAGTGGTGGATCGCCTGGAGCGACTGACCCGCGAGCGTGCGGCCTCGCTCTTGGGTGTCGGTGATGCTGGAGGTGGGGACTTCGAGCGCGGCGATTTGGGTGTTGGGGGAGACAGCGCGTGAAACGAGTCGAGTTCGCCCGACGCGTGCCGGGACGAAGCGTGATTCAGTGTCTCTGGTGGGATTTTTCGCGGTGGGCATCGCAAACCGCGCTGCGTGTGCTGTACCGCTACCGCTACGAGGGGCGTGAGCGCGTTCCCGCCAGCGGTCCGGTGCTGTTCGTCTCGAACCATCAGTCGCATCTGGATCCCATCATCAACGGAGCTCTCGTCAGCGACCGGCAGTTCTCGGCGATCGCCAAGGAAGGGCTCTTTCGATTCAAGCCGTTCGCCTGGCTGATTCGGAGCTACGGCGCGTTGTCGGTCGCCGGTGACGCCGGTGACTCGGTAGCCCTGAAGTTGGCGCTGGGGGAGCTGAAAGCCGGACGCTGCATTCTCATCTACCCCGAAGGCACGCGCACGATGGACGGCCAACTCGGCGAGTTCCAGCGCGGCGTCCTGCTGCTGCAACGGCGAGCCAAAGTCGACGTTCTTCCGATTGCAATGGAAGGTGCAGTCGATGTCTGGCGGCGCGGAACGAAGTACCCGCGGATGCGGGGTCGGATCGCGTCCAAGGTGGGCGAACTCATTCCGGCCTCGCGCCTGGCGGCGCTCTCCGCTGACGAGGCGATCGAGCTACTCGAATCGACGATCGACTCCTTGCGCATGGAGCTTCGCGCGGAGATGCGGGCGAAGTCCGGTGGGCGTTGGCCGCTACCGGGTGGTGGTGATCTGCCCCGCGTGCCGCGCGTGGTTGCTCCTATCGCAATCGCCGCCTCGCCGATCTTCCGGGTGGAGGCATGAGCGGTCGGCGGCCGTTGCCGCTGCGCGACGCGGCCGTGCAGGTTGCGGAACGACTCCTCGATGCGGGCTTCGTCGCGTACTTCGCGGGCGGTTGCGTTCGGGATCGTCTCCTTGGCGGCATGCCGGACGACTACGACATCGCAACCGACGCGCCGCCGGAGGAGGTCAGGAAACTGTTTCCCTCCGCCCAAGGAGTCGGCGAGTCCTTCGGCGTCATGCTGGTGCGAGGCGGCGGTCATGTCTGCGAGGTCGCCACGTTTCGCGCCGACGGAAGCTACGCCGACGGGCGTCGCCCAAGCGAGGTTCGTTACACCGTTGCGGAGGAAGACGCTCGGCGTCGCGACTTCACGATCAACGGCTTGTTCGAGGAGCCACGCACCGGCCGGATTGTCGATTTCGTCGGCGGTGTCGACGACCTTCAACGAAAGCTCATTCGAGCCATCGGCGACCCCCATGCTCGATTCGCCGAAGACCACCTGCGGCTGCTCCGGGCCGTGCGATTCGCCGCTCGGCTGGACTTCACGATCGATCCAACGACCGCCGATGCCGCGGTCGCCCATGCGGAGCGTCTCTCCCTGATCGCCCGGGAACGGGTCGGAGCTGAACTTCGGCGCATGCTCGATGCTCCGGGCCGGGTGCGAGCGATCGAGCTGCTGCACCGGCTCGCGCTGGACGGACCAACGCTGGAAGAGGCTGCGCTCGGAGCCATCGCCTTGCCACGAACGACCGCCTTGCCCGACGACGCACCTTTTGGCGTCGTTTTGGCGGCATGGGGGCTGGATCGAGGGGGATCGGCAGCCGACGCGGTACTGACCGAAGGATCGGTCGAGCGGTGGCGGTCGGCGCTGGTCCTGAGCAATCGCGAAGAGGAATCTGTTCGCGAGATCGTGACCTGCCGTCTAGCGGCGTTCGGATGGGGTTCGATGGGCGTTGCCGCCAGGAAACGTTGGGCAGCCCGTCCGGGAAGCCGGTGGGTGCTGGCCATGCTGCGGGCGGAGCGACCCGATCTCGCTCTCGCCATCCACACTTGGTGGCAGGCCACCGACCCGGCGACCATCGCTCCAACCCGGTTGATCGGTGGGGACGACCTCGTGCGACTGGGGCTCCCCCCGGGTCCGGCGTTCCGTGATCTTCTGGAGGCCAGCTACGACGCCCAACTGGAGGGTCGGTGCTCTACGAAAGACGACGCGATCCGATTCGTTCGGTCGCTGATCGAAACTTAGTTCATCGCAACCGGTTGATTGCTCGGAAGATCCAGCTACCGCCCGGACGAGCCGATGTCTAGAATGCGATCGAGCTGTCGAACCGGCTGAAATCGCTTGAGTTCCCCCACTGAAACTCCCACTGAGGGTCCCGATGAACCTGATCCCGTCCTTTCTGCTCGTTGGCGTTGCCGCATGTGCGGCCATTGTCACGACAGTGCCCGGCTCGACAGCAAACGCTGATTCGGGCGCGAGCGTCTTTCCGCAGGTTGCCAATCCGAAGGTGTACATCATTCCGATGAAGGGGCAGCTCGGGACCGACATCAGTAAGCAGATCTACGAAGACATCGTCAAGGACGTCCGCAAGGTCAAGCCTGACATGATCGTCTACTCGATGGACTCTTCGGACTTTGATCGCACGATCTTCACGGGCGGAAGCGCCAAGCAGCGAGACGAGTCCAATCGTCCCGACCCAGCCGAGCTGCGCGAGTTGGTGCTCATGCTTCGCGTGGAG
>JBBQCR010000253.1:0-5487 GCA_038318935.1 Phycisphaerales bacterium | reverse complement strand
GGCCGACCGTCGGATCGAACGTCATCATTTTGGAGGGCCTGAAGCCCGGCGATCGCATCGCCGCTGGCGGCTCCTTCAAGCTCCGCGATGGAGCGCTGGTGATGGACGAGGCAGCCGTCAAGGCCGCAGCGGCAGCGAGTGCCTCGTCCGCGTCCACCCAACACTGATCCTCGCGACAGCCGCCACCTCTCCGTTTCCGGGAATACCGAATGTCGTCGTCCTTCACTGACATCTTCATCAAGCGACCCGTCCTTGCGGTCGTGATCAATCTCATCATCCTCGCCGTAGGCTGGCGCTGCATCGGAACCCTGCCGGTGCGGCAGTATCCGCGCATCGAGTCCACCTCGATCATCATCACCACCGCGTACATCGGAGCCAGCGCCGAGACAATTCGCGGCTTCATTACCACGCCGATCGAGCAGGCGGTCTCGGCGATCGACGGCATCGACTACATCGAGAGTTCCAGCGCGGCCAGCCTGAGCCTGATCACGGTTCGTCTCCGCCTCAATCACGACAGCAACGACGCGCTCGCGGAGATCGGCGCACGCCTCAACCAGGTACGCAGCGAATTGCCGCCCGAGGCCGAATCGCCGGTCATCCAGATCCAGCGGGCCGACCGACCGTTCGCGACGTTCTATCTCAGCTTTACCAGCGCAGAACTTGATCTCACCCATCTCAACGAATTTCTGGCCCGTGAGATCCAACCGGAGCTGGCGACGCTGGAAGGCGTGCAGCGTGTCGGCATCGAAGGACCGCGCAATCTCGCGATGCGGATCTGGCTCGATGAGCGAAAGCTCACCGCGCTCGACGTGACGCCAAGCGAGGTGTACGACGCCCTTCGCCGCAACAACTTCCTTGCTGCGGTCGGGCGCACCAAGGGACCGGAGGTCCAGATCGACCTCCTCACCGACACTGATTTGCGCTCCGCAGCAGAGTTCGAACAGCTCATCGTGCGCGAACGCGAGGGAGCAATTGTCCGATTGCGGGATCTCGCTCGCGTCGAGCTCGGCGGCGAGGAACCGATGGGCGAGGCCGGCTTCGACGTGAAACCCGCCATCTACCTTTCGGTCTGGCCGTTGCCTCGAGCCAACGAGCTCGATGTTGCGACGCGACTGAAGGCCGCCATGGAACGGCTTCGCCCGTCGCTGCCGCCTGGCGTCGAGATGGAACTCGCCTACGACGGCACGTACTACATGCGCAACGCGCTGAAGGAGATCGCCAAGACCCTCGCGGAGACGGTGGGCATCGTCGCCCTCGTCGTCTTTCTCTTCATGGGCTCCATACGCACGGTCCTGGTGCCACTGGTGGCGATCCCCATCTCGGTCGCCGGCGCGTGCATCTTCATGAGCCTCATGGGCTTCTCGCTGAACCTCTTGACGATTCTCGCGATCGTCCTGTCGGTGGGACTTGTCGTCGACGACGCGATCGTCATGGTCGAGAACGTCGAGAGGCATATCCGCGAAGGTCGCGGAAAGATCGAGGCGGCGCTGATCGGCGCTCGCGAACTTTTCGCACCGGTCATCTCCATGACCATCACGCTGGCTGCGGTGTACGCACCGATCGGTTTTCAAGGCGGTCTCACCGGCGTTCTGTTCAAGGAGTTCGCCTTCACCCTCGCTGCGTCGGTCGTGGTGTCGGGCATCGTGGCGATCACGCTGTCGCCGATCATGAGCGCGAAGCTGGTACCGGCGTACGGACGGGAAGGTCGATTCACGCGTTTGGTGAACGGCATGTTCGATCGGCTGCGCACGCTCTACGGAAGGGTTCTCGACACCACCCTGCTGCTGCGATGGACGATGGCGCTCGCCGCGGTGCTCATCACTCTCGCGGCGGTGCCGCTGTACATGTTCTCCGGGAAGGAACTCGCGCCGACCGAGGACGAAGGGGGCATCTTTTTCGTGCTGTCCGGCGCCCCCGATGCGTCGCTCGACTCGACCCGTGCCGCGGTCACTGACATGGCCAGTGCGCTGAAGACCATTCCCGAAGCGAAGTTCGTTTGGCGCTTGCTGATGAGTCCGTCGACGGGCTTCGGCGGCATGCAGACGGTGCAGTGGAACGAGCGCACGCGCACGACCAAGGAGATCCTGCCACAGGCATACGGACTCGTCTCGCAGATCGCGGGCATTCGGGCGTTCCCGATCCTCCCTCCCCCGCTTCCGGGCGCTGGACAGTTCGACGTCGAGATGATCATCACCAGTTCCGACACCCCTGAAGAGATGGCTGCGATTTCGGGTCAACTCGTCGGCGCCGCCTTCGGCAGCGGCAAGTTTCTGTTCGCGGATTCCGATCTCAAGATCGACATGCCGCAGACCAGAATTGTGATCGACCGCGAGAAGGTCGCCGACATGGGACTTGATCTGGCGACGGTCGGACGTGATCTCGCGGTCATGCTTTCAGGCGGGTACGTCAATCGCTTCAACATGATGGGGCGGAGCTACAAGGTCATTCCGCAAGTCACCGACGAGGCTCGCGCAACGCCGGATCAGCTTCTGCAGATGAAGATCCGCGCCACAGGTGGCGGTCTGGTGAGCGTGGGTTCGATCGTGCGACTGGAGACCGTGGCGGCGCCGCGCACCCTCAATCGCTTCCAGCAGCGAAACAGCGTCAAGATTCTTGGCGGTGTCCTGCCTGGCGTCACGAAGGAGGAAGCGTTGAGCGCCCTCGAAGCCCAGGCTCGCCTGATTCTGCCGCCGGGGTACGCGATCGACTACGCCGGCGAATCGCGACAGCTCCGTCAGGAAGGTGCGTCGCTCGCGGTGACGCTCGGCTTCGCGCTGGGTCTCATCTATCTCGTCCTTGCGGCGCAGTTCGGTAGCTTTCGCGATCCGCTCATCGTCCTTCTCGGTTCGGTGCCGCTGGCGATCTCCGGGGCGCTCATCTTCACCTTCCTCGGGTGGACGACGATCAACATCTATTCGCAGGTCGGACTCATTACCCTCGTTGGTCTCGTCGCCAAGAACGGCATCCTCATCGTCGAGTTCGCGAATCACCTGCAGAGCGAAGGTCGCGAGAAGGCAGCAGCGATTAAGGAAGCTGCAATGACGCGGTTGCGGCCGATTCTCATGACCAGCGTCGCGACCGTGGCCGGGCACTTCCCGTTGGTGCTGGTCGCCGGCGCGGGGGCGCTGGCCCGCAACTCGATCGGCATGGTGCTGGTGACCGGCATGATCATCTCGACCGTCTTCACGCTGCTCGTCGTGCCGTCGATCTACATGCTGCTCGCGGGACGACGTCAGGCGAAGGGTGAGGTCGTCGAGGACGGATTCCGGGACGCTGCGGCTCCGCCGACCCCGCACGGAAAGCGGCATCCTGCAACGGAACTGGCTCCCACGTGATCGAGGACTGCATCCAACCCTCGGCGATCCAACTCAGCAGAGACCAGCGAACGCCAGCAGCGTCAAGAGCAGCAGTCGGTGGGTGCGATCTTCGATGCGGATCATCCGAAAGGCGATGGTGGTGATCACGGGGTCGGCTCCTCTGAAGTCTTCGCTGCGACGATCTGCGATTCGGCGGACCGCGAGGCTCGTCCGGTACAGGTAGGATCAAAGACCGTGCCAGAACGCGAGCCGCCGCGTTCGGTCGGTGTGAACGCCCGTAGAAGGGGCGTCCACGCCGGTCCAGAAGCTTCTGCGGTGTTGCGATGATGAGGGATCGTGAGGGATGGTGAGGGCCGATGCGTCCACGCGACATTCGACGTTGCCTTTTCTCGACGGTCGTTGTGTTTTCGAGTGCGCTGCCAGCACTGGGTCGGATCCAGCCTTGGCCTGAGCCGCCGGCTCAGGCAACGCCCGAGAACGCTCAGCCCGCGACGGCGAAGCCACCCACGGCTCCACCGGTTCGGCCCGCGCCACTCGACGCGCCGGTGGAACCTGACGTTGCGTCGTGCGTCAACGCATTTCTCGAAGCTCGCGCGTGGCTCGACGCCCTCGCCGTTCCTGACGCCGATCAACCCGAAGCGGTCTGGCCGCTGCCTGGCGTGCGCGGCGTGTGTGCCATCGTCCGTCACGAGGGGCGCATCGTCGGCGTCGGCGAAGATTGGCCAGGCTCCGTAGGTGACGATCGCATGTTGCGCCGGTCCATGGCCCGCGCGATCGCCGCAGCGCTCGGCGACGAAACCATCCGCGGACTTTCTCCTGAGGTGCGCGAACTGGCGGGCAAACGACTGTCGCTTGAGATCGAATACGCCGGTCGACCCGAGCCGCTGCTTGGGCGCACACTCGACGAATGCGCCGCCCGCATCGATCGCGGACTCGACGGCATCGCGTTGCGGCGCGGGCAGGCAGGCAACATCTCGTGGCACATTGCGTTTCCGAGTCGAATGCTGGCGAGCAACACCGCCCGCAATCCGGCAGGAACACTCGAACGATTGATTCGTGAGAGTGGCCTCCCAGCGCGCGATCTTCCTGAACTCGCCCGCATCGAACCGGTTGGAGTCTTTCGCTTCTCCTCGCTTCGACTTGCACAGTCGCGCCCCGACAATCCTCCGGCGGTGCGCGGTCGCGGCATCGCTCGCGTGAGTGATGGCGAGGTCACCGCAGCAAGCGTTCGTGGGCACGCGATGGCGGCGCTGCGGCGACTGGGCCTCGCGATGGCACCCGTCGCCGCGACCAGCGAAGCCTCGATGGGAACGGGACTCTTCGGCAACTATCTTCCGACCAAGGACAGCTACGACCCGATCGCAGCCCCGGCACCCGATCAGGCTCTTGCAGCGTGGGCTGCCGCAGCGGTCGGTGCATCTCCAGCGTTCAGCGACGAGGAGCGAACGGAAGCGCGGGCCATCGCTCTTCGCATCATCGAAGAACTGTTGATGGTCGCACCGAGCGAGAGTCAACCGCTGGCGACGGTGCCCGCGATGGCCGGGATCGTCTCGGCCCTCGAACTTCTTGGTGACGATCCACTAGTCAGTGATGATGCTCGCGAAGCCGGTCGAATCGCCCGCGAGAAGCTGGCGGACAGACTCTCGCGCGGCAGCGCCGGTGAACGTCCGATGGCGGCGCTGGCGGCCGCGCACGCACTCGGGACCGAGCGTCGATTCGTTCCAGCGTCGGAATTGCGGAAGCAGCTCGATGCGGCGTGGACCGTCCCCTCCCGCGATCAACTGCTCGGCCCCTTGCCTTGGCTTGTGCTTGCCGAAAGTTACTACTCCCGGGCCACCGGAGAGCCGATCGCCCACGCGGATCTGGCCCGCGAAGTCACCAAGGCGCTCTACCTTGTGCAGGCTGGTTTTTCCGAGCTCGCCGCCGAACAAGACCTTCGAGGCGGCTTCCGGCTCACCGGCGAACGACGGGCAGGCGTCACCAGCCAATCCCTTCGGCCGGGACTGGCGATTGCGGCGATGCTGGCTTCTCCCGGCTTCGTGCCCGACGACGCGCTGACCCACGACCGCGAGCGGCTCATCGCGCTCCTGCGGTTCTCGCAGGAACTCACGGTCTCGGGCGATCAGAGTGCGTTCTATCGGCGGGCTTCCGCGGTTCAGGGCGGCGTCCG
>JBBQCR010000252.1:0-5511 GCA_038318935.1 Phycisphaerales bacterium | reverse complement strand
CCTTGGTGCGGGTCTCGCGCTGCTCCAGCTTTCCCTCGCGCTGATTGATGGATTCGAGCTTCCGATCGAGGGTTTCCTCGCGCTTGATCGCCCGGGCCTGGCTGGCCTTGATGTCGTTGAGTGCCTCGGCGCTTTCTCGGTCGAGCAGCGACCGACGTTCGGAAACCCGCTTCTCGGCGTCGAGTTCGATTTCCTTGCCCCGGGCTTCTCCTTCGGCACGGGCGGTCTGGAGAATCAGTTCGGTTTCCATGCGGGCTCGACGGATCGAGCGGCCGAACACCGTGGACATGACGAAGAGGCCGACCACGACGCCAAAGACATGGGCGCCGGCGACGACGAGAACGAGCTGCAGGACCGAGAGCGAACTGCCGCCACCGGGTGGCGTGACGGTCAGTGTTGGAAGCAGATGGGAGAGCACGCCGCACCTCCGTCACAAGTCCCTGACCCGCGGACGAAAGATCCGCGGCACAGGCTGCTCGCCCCTCGGACCATCGAGCGGTGCGCGCGACAAGACGCGAGGACCGTCGAGAGGTCCGTCACGCAGAACGACCATCGATTGACGTCACTTCAGCGGCGGCGGCGACACCCCAACCACGCGGCCGAGGCCACGTGGGTCATCATCACGCAAAACTGGGGAAGCGCCTGTCGAATACGCAACTCCGAAAATACTGGAACGAAGCACAATGCCGCGGAAGTCAAAGCGTCAATCTATTGCGGTGCTTGGGGACCGGGCATCGACGCCGCAGCCTTCGTCACCACAGGGCGAGGGCGGTGAAGCCTCCGCACCGATGATCAGTCGTTCAGCCGAGGGACGGCATTCGAGCGGGCGGTCGTTGGAACGACGAGCCATCGGATGTCGCCTCGCACGTGGCGGGAAACGAGCCGGGAAGAATGACGGTTCGGGCGATGGGCAGTCCGACGAGGACGCGTCGCACGAATCGTCTTACGTCAGTATTGCGGCAGCGGGAAGCATGTCAAGGCAGGATGTGCGAACCATTCGACCTCGCCACCCCGGTCCGAAGACCCTTCGCGTCGCCCGCCGGCAGACTCCGCCTTCCTCGGGGGTGGCTCTGGCTCCCCTCAGCATTTCTGGTTTCGGCGACATTCACCGTCAAGATCGGCCGCAAACTTCCGTATTTCCGTTGGGGACCGAGCGCACAGGGGGCTCGAACTGGTCCTCCAATTGGTCCTCCAATTGGCCCTCTCTCGATTTCGGTTCACGCTGAGGATCGAACCGCATGGCACGATTCCCGACCCGCCGAAACGAGCTTTCGCTTTGGCGGCAGCCTTGTCGCTGCCGGTGCCTGCGTCGCCTCGCTTCTCCCAGACCCCCGGCGCTCTTCTCTGGCTTCACGATGTCCACCCGAAGTTCCTGACGCCGCAGAAGTGGATCGGCGCTCACTATCCCGGCAATCTCCTCTATCAGCTCTTGAGTGGGGGAGACGTTATCTACACGTCGTTGCCGTACAGCGCACCAGGCCTCGGTGAGTTCTACGGCGTGGTCTCCGACCAGATGTTCGACGAGGTGAAGATCATCAATGACTCGGGGCTGCTCTCCATCGACAACATCTACTTCGGCGTACCCGCACCGGGGGCGGTTTCGGTGTTCGGTCTCTGGTTCGTCGGCGGGCGACGACGTCGGTAGCGTGCCACGCAACAACACGCCGGCGGGCGAGTGACTTCGCCCGCCGGTGTTTCAGCGTGGTCTGTTGCTGGCACCGCCGAAATGCAGCTCCGGTGACTTGTGAGTTTGCTCGACCTGCGGGATGCTGAGGGTCCATGCCCCCTTTTGTCCTCTGGATATCCCGGCTGCTGCCAACCAACCCGATCGTGGTTCGCCTCGTCGAGGGCGGATCGCGGCGGCTGCGGCACCTGTACATCCGGTCGGGGTATCTGGCGATCATGATGCTGGTGCTTTTCTTCAGCCTGCTTCAAGTGGGCGGAGACACCACCATGAAGGCCCTGGCTCAGCGCGGTGCCAGCGCCTTCACGATCATCAGCTTTGGGCAGGTCGCCCTGCTTTGTCTGCTGACCCCGATCTTCATGGCGGGCGCGATCGCGCAAGAGGCGAGTCCTCGAACGTGGGACATCCTGCTGACGACTCCGCTGACGAACCTCCAGATTGTTTTGGGGACGCTCTTTGGCCGCCTGTTTTTCGTGCTGGCGCTGCTGATGTCGACGCTGCCTCTGTTCGCGACGACTCAGTTCTTCGGCGGCGTGCCCGGTGACTCGATTTTCCTGGCGTACGCCATCGCCGCGTGCAGCGCCCTCCTCGTCGCAGCTATCGCGGTGACGCTGAGCGTCACTCGATCCGCGGGCAAGCGAGCGGTGTTTGTCTTTTACATCACGGTCGTGATGTACCTCTTCGTGACCTATGCCGCCGACCTCGCGGTGCGACGAGGGTTTCCCGTCGCGGTCGGAACCGATCGCTTCTACACGACGTGGATGACGCCGCTCAATCCGTTCTTGGCAATCGAGAGTCTGCTGCAGGCCAACAGCTACGTCGTCCCGGACATGTCCGTCGATGCCGACACGTGGCTTCGTCGCAACTGGGTCGGTCGCCCGGTGGGGGCCTTCTGCTGGACGTGCGTCCTTCTCTCACTGGTAATGATCGGCTGGTCGACGCTTCGACTGCGGGTCATCGGCACCCGCGGCGCAACCATTCCTTGGCATCGTCGGCTGTTCATGAAGCGGCTTACTGGAGGCGAGCGAGCCCCGCGCAACGTCGGCAACAATCCGATCTCGTGGCGCGAGCGCACCAGTCGGGGCAGTTCGCTGATCGGTCGCATGGGACGGTGGCTCTTTGTTGCCGCCGGCGCTGCTGCGGCGCTGGTGGTGATTGGCATCTTCCACGCCGGATACATCGGAGCTTCGCAGTTCCAAGGCGCTCTGGTCACCATCGTTGTCGCCGAGATCGTGATCGTTACGCTCGCGGCGATCAACCTCAGCGGCGTCGCGGTGAGCCGCGAGCGCGAGGATGGAACGCTTGACCTGCTTCTAACAACGCCGATCCAACCGGGTCCCTATCTCTCCGGCAAGTTGCAGGGGCTGGTGCAATACCTTCTGCCGATGATCCTCGTTCCGTTCCTTTCGCTGGGCATCGTCGCCGTCTACGTGCTGACGAATGCTCTCGGAACGGGCAAGGTTCTCACGGTGCCGGTGGCAGTCGGTACTGCAACCTACACGTTGCCGGTGATGTTCGCCGAAGGCGCGATCCTCGTGCCGCTGGTGCTCGTGTCGTTCATTGCCTTCTGCGTCATGGTCGGCCTGCAATGGTCGATCAAGAGCAAGGGCACCATCGGCTCGGTGATCGCCGCGTTCGGCGTGGTGGTCGTCGTCGCCGGAATTCTTGGACTCTGCGGCGCCGCGGTCGGAAGCAACGTCGCCTTCATTGGTCCAGTGCTGAACGCGTTGAGTCCGGTGAACCTTGTCCTCGCGGTCACCGTGCCGCAGTCGGTGATCGAGGCTTCGATCAGCGATGTGCAATCGGCGCGAGTCTCCTTGGCCATCGGCTCGGTCATCGCGTCCGCGGCTTACATCATCGCGGTCATCAGTATGCACGCGACAATGAAGCGAACCTTCATGATGACGGTGCGCCGGCTTGCTGGAACGACATGAACTGCATGAACAGCCTGAACTGGTTTAGCCCGTCCACGCTCCGAGCAGAATCGCCAGATCCGCCGCATCGACCTTACCGCTGCGGTTGAGATCCGCCGGGCCCTTGCCGCCCCATGCTCCAAGGAGGATCGCCAGATCGGTGGCATTCACCTTGGCGTCTCCATTGAGGTCGCCAAGAACGCGTGCGGCGAGGCTGATCGTCGCAGTATCCATGTCAATCGGCGCCGACTTTCCTTGTGCGACCCAGAGGTCGTACGCGAGCTGGCCGTTCGTGTCGGTCTTGTTCTGGTCTCGTAGGAACTCGATGTAGTCCTTCGTAGTCGTCTGGTAGTAGAGCGTGACCACGGCCTTCGTCGCACGATCCGGAATCTCAAACACCGTGTCGTCCCAGTACTGACCATCGGCGTAAGTCGCCGCGACGGGGGGAGCGCCGGCGGCGGCGAAGCTCGCGTTGTTGAAGCCGCGCGGTGGAATGCGGTTGTCCTTGTACTTCTTGTTGGCGAGCACCAGATGCAGGTTCGGTCCCGCGCCAAGACCGGTGAGCTTTCCGAGTGCCGCGTCGCTTCCGTGCTTGGCTTCCCAGATCTTCGTGCCGCTCGTTTCAAGGGCTGCGTTCCTGAAGTCGTAGCCGCCTATCTCGCCGACCACCGAGTCCTTGCCGTCAAGGAATCGGACGTTGAGCCACATGCGCCGACCTTCGGGATAGCCGGTCGGCAGCTTGTGGCCGGTCTGGTTGATGACCCGAGCGCGAAGCAGCTCCCCAGTCTGGGTGAGCTCCATATCCGACGCGTTCTTGAGCATCTGCACGTTGCGGGCGTGGGCCTCCGCGACCCGATCCTCCGTGAGACCCATGTAATCGGCGTCCTCACCCAGCGCCGTGCGGATCGCGCCGATCACCCACGAGTTGGCGCCGCTGAAGCTGTGCTGCGGCACGTCGCGATAGAAGAACGGCTTGTTCGGCGCGAACGCGCAGGCACCGCCGTAATTGATCGGCATGTGGCAGTCCTGACAACTGCTCATGATTCCGGTCGGATGGTCGGGACCGCCAAAGCGATCGTCGGGGAACGAGACGCCCTTGGAGGCGAACTCGCTGAGCGCCCACTCCGAGTAGGTCCGCTGCTCGGGGAACATGTCGTTGGGGTCCTGCGTCGGGTGCGGCGCGTTGAGTGCGCCGACGGCGTAATCCCCCTTCTTGTTCTTGACGTAGACAGGATTGCTGACGTCGTGACAGGTGCCGCAGAACTCTGACTTTTGGTGGAAAGGCGAGTAGATCAGGCGAATCGGATCACCAAGTCCGGTGAGTCCGTGCAGGTTCGCAGGCACATCCGACAGCGGACCGCGGCGCGTGTCATCGGGATCGACGACGTATCGCGCGTTGCCGTGTCCTTGCGGTATGAGATTCTCCGCGGTCAGCGCGGAGAGAATCGGAACGTCGGGATCCGCCGGGTCGCCGGGATAGGCAACAGCACTGTCGGGTCCGCTGACGGGATTCACGACGCGGTGGCAGAAATTGCAGTTGATGCCGTCGAAGTCCTGATACTGGAACTCGACGGTCGAACCGGTGCTGGACTTGCCTGCGAGCCAGGCTCCCGGAGCGTGGCATCGAATGCAGATTTCGCCGCCGACGTTTGCATCCTGATTTGCGATCGTGAGTGCCGCGTGCCAGATCGGATCGCGTGCCGACTGGCCCATGAGGCTCACGACCCAGGAGTCGTAGGGTGCCGCTTGCGACTTGTACTCCGAGTGGCAGTACGAGCAGCTCGTCGAGGGATTGATCGGATTGAAGAGGTAAGGATCGGGCTCGGGCTGCGTGCCCGGCATGAAGAAGTCGTTGAGCGTCGTCGGTACCTGGATCTGCGCGGAGCCGCCTCGGCCACCGCCCTTGCCTGCGAG
>JBBQCR010000251.1:0-5522 GCA_038318935.1 Phycisphaerales bacterium | reverse complement strand
TGGGGGCTTCTCTTTCTCGCCAACTACGACCCGGTCGAGATCGACCGCCGACCCGCGAAGATCGCATCCAATCATCTGCTCGTGATGCTCGACGTCTCGCCCAGCATGCAGATCAAGGACGCCGGCCCCGAAGCGGAGAAGATCAGCCGCGCCGCGTGGGCCGGCAGGATCGTGCAGGGAATCCTCGATCGCCTGGACATGGAGACGACGCGCATCACGATCGTCGCCTTCTACACCGATGCGCTGCCGATTGTGCAGGACACCTTCGACAAGGAAGTCATCCGCAACGCTCTCGACGGCTTGCCGATGTACGCGGCGTTCGAATCGGGTCCCACCGACGCCGCCAAGGGACTCGCGAAGTCCTTTGAGATCGCCCGAGTCTGGCCGCCGAAATCGGCCACGCTCGTCATCGTGAGCGACGGCGATGCGGCGCCGCCTGCGCCGTCCTACATTCCTAGTTCGATCGCCGACACCATCGTCATCGGCGTCGGCGATCCGGTGAAGACCACCGTCGTGCATGGTCACAGCAGTCGTCAGGACACAATGGCCTTGAAGCAACTCGCGACGCGATTGAAAGCGCAGTACCACGAAGGCAACAGGAAACATCTACCGAGCGAAGTCCTGGAGCGCCTCACGATGATCGCGCCGCGCGTCGGCGAGCGTTGGTCCGAGCGCGATCTGGCGATCGTCGCCACCGCCGTCGGTTGCGGCACGCTTGCCCTTGTCGGCCCGCTCCTCGCTCGATTCGGCCGCTCACGCGCGTTTGTGCGTGAGAGAAACCTCGTCGGTCGCAGACCAAGCGCCTTGGCTGCCTCACGTTCACTCGCACCACTCTCGGAGCTTCGACCATGATTCCCTCTCGCGTCATCTGGGCTGCGTGGGCACTTGTTCCCGTCGCGGTCGTTGCGTACCACTTCGGACCGGGTCAGACGGCGTACGTGCAGGATCGCGCGGCGCGATTGCAGGCCATCGCCGTCAGCGCCGAACACGAGGCGATGACCGCGCAGGACGCGGCCTACGCCAAGCACCTCGAAGCCATTGATGCTCGACGCGCCGCCTTCCTTGACGAGAACCCCGAGAATGCGGCGAAGGCGGTGACGGCGACGACGCTTGAGGAGCAGGCCTACGCAAATGCGGCGGCGGCGTGGAAGCTCGTCGCCGACCGATACCAGGCCGTGCAAGCAGTGCTCGGTGACGCGGCTCCCGCCGATGCCCGCGCGATTCGCTGGGCTCACGCTCGCGCGAATGTGCGGGCGGGCGAGATCTGGACCGGCATCGAGGATCTCGAGGCGCTGGTCACGGAACTCGACGACTCGGGGCTCGATCGGAGTCCGCTCGCGACAGCCTCGCGCGAAGAGCTCGCCACCGCGTACTACTACGGGGCGCGGCTGCTGCGCCTGTCTGGAATGCCCGCTCAGGAATGGCGTATCGAGTCGGGCAAGGCTCGTCAGCAGTTTCGCTATCTCGCGGAACGTGCGGAAAACCAGAGCACCTCGACGGGATCCGACGCGGCGCGCGACGCTCAGAAGAATCTCGAACTGGTGCTGAACCTCGAACAATCAAGCCTCGTCGAACTGCAAGGCAAGCCGCTGCCGAAGGAATCGCCGCGGGCAGGAAGCCAATGCAATCGACCCAACGGCAAGCGCCCGGGCAAGAGCACGCTTCCTCCGAATCGTCGCGATGGACGCGGTGCCGGCGGTACCGAAGAGATCCGCGACGGCTGGTGAATCCCATGACCGACTCCCAACGACCCTCTCGTGCATCCCATGTGTTTCTCGCAGGCACGCTCATGGCGATGGGCGCGACCAGCAACGTCGCGCTCGCGCGGCAGACCCTCGCGCTCCCTGCGGCTCCAGCCCGCGTTGTGCCGGCGGGCGCCGTTCCGTTGAGTGTGGTGGCACCCGCAACACCGATCGGCGCGAGCGCACCGCCACCACCAACACCAACACTCGGCCCAGCCGCGGTCGTCGTTGGAGTGCAAACTCCCCCACTCGCGTCTGATCAGCTTGCCGACCTGCGCCGCGAGTACAACGCGGCGAGCGAAGAAGATCGCATTGCCTTGCGAGCGTACTTTCGTGACATGGGGATCGACGTCGAGAAACTGCTGACCGTTGGCGGCGACGCGATGCAACCGGGCATGACGAATCTCGTGCAGGCGGTGCGGGCGATCGACTTCACGCGCACGCCGCAGACGGTACTCGCGGCCCGTTCCCAGATCGGCTTCAACGCCGTTCCAAAACCCGAGGCGAGCAACTTCGAGGCCACCGCGAAATGGCTTCAACTCCAGGTGATGGCTGGCGAATGGTCGACGCTCGGGGCGTTCCTCCGCGGACTTCCAGCGAGCGATGGCATCGCGATCTATGCGCAGATCCTTCAGACAATCAACAAGCCGCCGCGCGGCGATCCCAACGTCAAGCCAGATCCGGCGCTGTTGCCCGAAGAAGTCCTTTCGATCGCCGATGCCGCACCAGAGGATCTGAGCGATTGGCAGGTCGACGTACTGGCTCAACTGCTCAAGAACGCGGCGACCAAGTACAGCACCGGCCCGATGCTCTCGACGCTCGAGAGCGGCGCGCGCATGTTCGGCAAGGAGGACGCGGCGCATCGAGAACGCACAGTGAAGTTCCTCGTGGGTGCAGGGCTTCTCGTCGATGCGTCGGCATACTTCCCGCCGCTGGAAGAAGCGCGGGCCAAAGGTGACGCGAAGGCCCTGCTGAACCACGGCCGCTATCACCAGGACTTCGCCGCCTCGCAACGCGGCGGAGCGGACGCCGACGATCATCTGCGCACTGCGTGGGAGATCTTTGGTGAGGTCGCGCTGATTCCCGGCGCTGACGCCGCCGTCCGGCAGGACGCGATGCGGCGGGCGATCGATCTCCTTCCGTCCATGCCCCCGGCCCAGAGCTCGGCGTGGCTGAAGCAAGTCTTCGCCAGCGAGTCGTTGGCACCGGCGGCGCTTGAGATCATCGCCCTCAAGGCAGTCTCGTTCCGCAACACGCAGCTCGATCTGCCGCAGCGGGCCCAGATCATCCTCACCATGAAGGAGTCGGTCGACACGCTGCTCGCCCAGACTGGCATCGACATCAATCTTCTCAAGGTGCCGCTCCGCATGCTCACCACGTCGCTGGTGGGAGAGGCCGAAGCGGCGATGGAAGCAGGCGGCAACAACAACAGGCAACGGGGGCCGACGCTGCCGCAGGAAATGGAGCTGCTGCTGCGGGCCCTGCCCGACGAGCGTTGGATGAACGCCCTCGAACCGAGTCTCGCGAGTCGAGCCTATCGCGCAGCGATCGGCATCGCGACTGGCGCTGACGAGGTCGACGTGGCCCTCGACTATCTCGCGCACGCGGTGCAACGATTTCCCAAGCAAGGCGTCGAGTTCGCGGACGCGTTTCTGCAGCGATGGGAGAAGCGGATGTCGACGTCGACGCAAATCGACGATCAGCAGATGTTCTTCATCGGATTCGTGCGCGACAACATGTCCTCGGCGCCACTGACCCGAGGACGGCAGCGCCGCAACATCGAGCGGCTTACCCGGCTCATGCAGGTGCTCGACGGCATCGGCATCGACTCGCGGCAACTGCCGAGCGTCGCCTCGGTCTTCAAGGCCTGCCATGGGCGCACCGAGGTCTTCACCCGCGATGGCATCGTCAACGTCTTCGGTCCGATCGAGGAACTTGCTCCGTCGACCGCGGCGAGCCTTGCCGATCAGATGCGCTTAGGGCTGAGCGGTGATTGGCGCGACCGGCGGGCGCAGCAGGCCGCCGGAATGAAGCGATCTGCCGCTGAAATCACCGCGATGGTCGAGCGCGGCTACGCGCTGGCGATCGACCTCATCGATCGCGCGATCGCAGTCGAGAAGAACTCCTGGCGCTTCGCTGTCACGAAGGCGGGACTCACCTACGACCGCGTGCAGTTCAAGCAGGCCGAGCAGAAGCAGGATTTCGCGACCTACAACCAGTATCGCAAGGAGGCCTTCGCGGCCTTCGCCCAGACCGCCGATCGTTACGCCGAGACTGTGCGGCGGGGCGACCAGCGCGACGACCCGAGCGTGTATCTCGCGTGGTTTAGCGCCGCGGTCGGGGCGACCGAGTTGAACTACCTCACCCGCGAGGATCTGCTGGTCGAAGGCTCTCCGCAGGACGATCAGATTGATCTCATTCGGAAGTCGATGCAGACGTTGCCCACGGAAGCAGCGACGCGTCACATCGGGGCGTTCGCGCGAGCGATCACCGATGGATTAGCGCGCCTCGAACCGGAAGTGAAACCGCGCATCGTGCGGCATGCGATGAGGATCATCGGCGACCACCCCGCGGGCGCGTCGCTGCGACGACTCACCGATCTCTATCAGGATCTCGTGAAGGACGAAATCAAGCTGCGTCTGGCGATCGACGGCGACGATCGCGTCGGCGCGGATCATCGCTTCGGCGCGGTCCTCACGTTGCGCTTCACGGCCGAAGTCGATCGCGAGACTGGCGGCTTCAGCCGCTATCTTCAGAACGACGTCTGGGCTCGCGTCGGCAACACCTATCGCCCGATGAACTACCGCGACCTCCTCAAGAAGAGCATCGAAGCGTCGCTCGGCGAGCACTTCGAGGTCGATGGCATCGGCTTCTTCGAAGCCCTCGCCCCGCCGAAGCCGGTCAATGAAGGCGGCGACAGCGGTTGGCTCGAGAAGCCGGTCGCGTACATCGTTCTCAAGGCCAAGGACCCGAGCGTGGATCGGCTGCCGCAGGTTTCGATCGACATGCACTTCAACGACACCGTCGGCCCGGTGACGCTGCCGGTGATGTCCAACGCGCCCCTTCTCGATGCGGCAACGAGTTCAGGCATGCGTCCGATGCGAAAGCTCGAAGTCACCCAGACCGTCGATCTCCGCGACATGAACGATGGCGAGAAGGGCCGTCCGATCCTCCTCGAAGTGCAGGCCAAGGCCGACGGCGTCATCCCCGAGCTCGAGGAATTGCTGCCGGACTTCCGCACGGCGATGCCGGGATACGAGGTCGCGACGAAGGCGATCGAAACACGGCCGATCAATCTGGTTCAGACCGACGGCGGCAGCTCGACACGATTCTTCATGCCGCAGGCGAACGCGCCGGCGAAGGAGTACATCGAAGCCGATGAGAGCGGCAACTACCGCCTCACGACCGATCGATCGTGGATGATCACATTCACTCCGACGAGCGCTGCAGTCGGCGAAGCCTTCACACTACCAACGCTCACGCAAGGGCTCGATGGCAAGCTCGTCTCGCGACAATTCGCGGATATGGACATCGTCACTGTTGCCGCGACCAACATCGCGGTGCATCCGACGGTGTGGAGCGCCCGGAATCTCGTCATCGGCGGCGCGGCAGTCGTTGTCCTCGCCGGAGCGCTGGCGGTCGCACTGCGCCGCCGCAAGCCTGCCGACGAATCGGAGGATCTCGATCTGCCGTCTCGCATCTCGCCGCTCAGCGTGGTCGCGACGTTGCGGCGCATCGAGGCGGAACGCGCCGACTCGTTCGATCCGGCCCAGCGTGCCT
>JBBQCR010000250.1:0-5543 GCA_038318935.1 Phycisphaerales bacterium | reverse complement strand
GTTCGAGCGGGGCATCGACATCTGCCACGAGACGGTTCGGTACTGGTGGAACCGGTTCGGTCCGATGTTTGCGGCCGCGATCAGGAAGCGACGCCTTCATCATCGGTCGTTTTCGCAATGGCGCTGGCACCTGGACGAGGTATTCGTCAGGATCAATGGAGAGACGCATTATCTCTGGCGTGCGGTAGATCACGAAGGTGAGGTGCTTGAGGTCTTCGCGACGAAGCGACAACACCCTCCGTGCGCCTGTTCTCCTCAGTCACCATTTACAAAACGGTCAGGCGTGACGACAAACGCTCTCCCTACTTACCGCATGGTTCCAGCGGCACTGCAGATTCGATGACCGCCGGCTTGTCGGTCGAGTCCGTGGCAATCATCTTCACGCCGACCGTTCCGCCAGCCGGATAGCTCAGCGGGAAGGACTGCGTGCCATGGATCGGTTTGAGCCCGATCGCTTCGCCGTGACGATCGGGATAAGCGATTTCAGCGTGCACGCTCGCCGGCCGCTGCCCGTCCCGAATCTCCCACGATAGAACCAGTTCGTGCGTGACGTTCTGCACGCACAGGCGTTGTGCCGTTGCTGACGCGATTAAGCGTATCGGTTTCGCACCTTTGTCTGGGATTGACTGCGCTTCCTCGTAATTGGCGACCGCGTTCACCGCTTCGCTCGCCTTCAGCGTGATCCGGCGTTCGGCCGAACGCTTCCCACCCGGCGACGCCCAACCTACGAACCGCAGCACCGCGTCGTCCGTCTTCACCTCGGCCGGCGCCTCGAGCACGACTTCCGCACCATCGCCCGGCGCGAACTCGAACGGCGCGGCGCGGTCGTGTCGCTCTCCGTTAACTAGCACAATGATCGGCGCTGGGACCGATGGCGGTGCACCGTCCTCGCCGATCTGGATCGCGTGCACGGCGACCGTGACGGGATGCGGATCGACCGGAAAGACGGTGAGCCCGCGATTCAACTCGTATAATCCACGCCCGTACGTCGACGCGCGAATGACGCCACTCGAATCGTGCGCCTGGAAGTTCTGATGGACCATGATCTCGGTGACAACGACGTTCGGGACGCCGGGCGAGCGGCGCCACGTCCAGTTCTCGATGCCGATCGGCGGCATCACGGCCGTGCCGAACGCCTCCACGACCGGCCTCCCGAGAAAAGCGCGATACACGCCCTGATCGGTGCCGACGTACACCGCCGTCCCTTGAGTTTCCGGTATCGCAGGATCGACAACGATGCTGAAGACCTGACCGACCGCCAATTGCGGCGCGAACGTGCCGTCGATGTCGGTCACACTCCACGTTCCGTCGGCGAGCCGCGTCAGTTGCTTGATCCGTCCCGGACCGCTACCCCGCGCGATGGCGACGAAGATGCGCTCGTTGCGCCGAAGATCGGGGCCGATCGAATTCACGGCGACGCCGTTGCCGCATTCGCACAGCTTGGTCCAGCCGGCTTCGGGCGAGCCGCGCCACACCTGTCCCGTGCTCGTGCCGAGGTAATACACGGGCTGCTCCTCGAGCACGCGGCTCTTGAACGCCATCGTCACCGTGTTGCCGGTCTTGCCCCAGAAGGGATCGACTGCTACCCAGGAATCGGGGTTCAGCAGCACCCCGTGCGGAGCGAGGTCCGCTCCCGTTGCCCGGAAAAGCAGGCCAAAAAGCGGGCCAGCGTTTAAATGCAGCAGGTGACCCGGTCGGTGCGGATCACTCCAATGATTACCACCCGAGTTGGGCTGCGACCAGATTTCTTCGTCCGAGATCATACCCATGAAGGGCTCGTGCGCACGACACAGCGAAGCCCCGAAGCCGGCGTTGCAGTCGAAGTACGCCGCGAAGACACCCGCGTCGATCCGCGCGGTGGCGCCATCGCCGCCGCCGAACGGAAGCTGCTGCTGGAAGGTTGGGAGCAGGATCGCATTGCCGTTGTGCCAAAACCCGGAGACGCTCACCGTCGGATCGTTCGGGTCGAGGCCGATCGCTTCCGACTGGCCGATCGCGAGGCCCTTGGAGAGCGGTTCCCACGTCACGACGCCGTCGGAGTCGAAGCGGCCCTTCGTGATGCCGCCGTCGTTGGCAACGAACACGATCTGGATCTGCGATGGATCGGGCAGGAAGCTCCCGTACGGCGCGAACACGATGTCGTGGATGTCGCCGTGCATGTCCAGACCTTTGCGGAATGGATTCGGAAGCGATTGGCAGCAGCCGAGCACGGTCCACGAGTTGTCGGTGATGGGCGGGTCCTTTCTGTAGTCGTTCTCGTCGCCCTTGCGGCCACCGTCCAGCGTCTGCCAGAAGTTGATCTGACCAATGTAGACCTCGTCGGAGTTGTACGGGCCGACGGTGATGACGTTGTTGAAGCTGAGCTGGTGGAGGTCGTGCGGAGGCGATGGGAGCTCGGTCCAGTTGGCTCCGCCATCGCGCGTCACGAACAGACGATAGACGTCGTTCGTCACCGCGAAGCCCGCGTAGACGATCGGCAGCGCATTCGAAAAGCCGACGCCCGTTCGACCGCCGAAGGCCAGCGCGATGCGAAAGACGGGGGGCAACGGCAGACCGCCAGCGAGCATCTGCCACTGGTTGCCGGTGAGATCGGACTTGAAGATGCCTTGGGCCGGATACGCGGCATATAAGGCACCCTGATGAGGATCGGCGACCAAATCGTTCACGAGCAGGCGTCCGGTCTGCGGCAGGCCGTTCATGAGGAACTGCCAGCAATCGGTTCCATCCTCGAGATAGCGGTACACGCCGGAGCTCGTCGCCGCGAAGAGCGTCGACTGTCGGCCGGGAACGATCACGATGCGGCTCACCATCGAGATGCCGATCGCAGCGTTCGAGCAGCCCGCTTTGAGCGCGTCGGAGCCGGTCGGCGTCCAGCTCGCGCCGCCGTCGATGGAACGGAAGACACCCAGTGCCGGACCCGCGAAGCAACAGGCGACGTTCGGATCGCCGGTGCCCGCATACACGGTGTTTGGCTTACCGGGATCGATCGACAGTGCGCCGATCGACATCGTCCCCTTGAGCGAACCGTCCTTCAGCGTCCGCACGAGTCGCGTGTCGGTGAGCGGTATCCACGATCCGCCGCCGTCGCGCGTCTTCCACACGCCGCCCTCGGCCGCGCCGAGATAGATGATGTTCGCGTCGCGCGGATCGATGGCGAGCGCATTCGCCTGGCCGTCGATTACGTCATGGTTCGGAATCTCTAGCCCGAATGGGCCGATCGAGACCCAGCCCTCACCGCGTGCGGTCGATAGCGCCATGCACGTCGCCAGGGTGACGAATATGAAGAGGGGAAGTCTTACCAACCGATTCATGTTTGGTCTCCCCTGGTTTTGATACGGGAGGGCGGTTACGCAGAGGCGGCGGCTTCACATCCTTTGTGTCAACCCTGAGGTCTTGCTGGCCCCGCAGGTCGTGAAGATCCTTGTGCACCTTCGCAGCCGCAAACCAAAACCAGCAACAAACTAGCCCAAGCAATCCATGGATGCCCCCATGTGCACCCCCAGGAACTGAAGTTTCGGCCGCCGTCGCGTGCCAGTCAATGTGGCGCGGGTTCCCCTGCGAGGCCATGGGAGGTGCTCACCGGCCGGAATAGGGCTGATCTAAGAATTAAGTGGCTCGCAGGGCAGACGTTGTGTCCGCCGAAGAAGATAAGCGCTGTCGCGACGAACGCCCGAGCAAACAGAGCGTGCGCAAGAAAAAGAAAAACGCGCGTTCAATCTCAAATAGCTCTGATGGTCGGTGTTGAGAGTTGGATCCTCTTGGTCCCATTCCCGCATCTACAATTGCCGCCGCCGATCGAGGGTATGGCGCGGCCCAGGATCTTCCGCCAAGCATGGGCGATGAGCCGCTTGGCGTCGCGGGTGATGAGGTCGCCGTGGGAGAGGATCACGCGCTCGAAGTCCCACTCGAGGATACGCATCATGCACTGGCGCACGAGCGCCTTGTCACCCCAGCCAAGCCGGTACTCGGGCGCCGGGCTGGGCGTGTTCCACATCCCGATCGTCCGAAACAAGAACCTTAGAAACCAGTTGGTACCGGGCGTGGCCGCCGTGACGTTCTCGACCACGTCGACGAGGATGAGAGTCTTGCTGGCGTGGTGGAAGAACGCGACCTCACGCATCACGCGCGTTCCCTGCAGGGAGACCTGTGACAGCTCGCCCGCCCACAGTGCCGGCGCCTCGTCGCCGAGCACCTCGTCGAAGGTGAGCCCCTTCGCCCGCTTCTCGACGCCAGGGCAGATGTAGGTCACCGCCTGGGGAAACGCCTGCTGACACGAGCGCACGTGGAGCCAGTGGAAATTGCCTGGCGCGATGATCGCCGCGACCGGCCCCAGCGCCGCTACCTCCGCGGTCAACGCCTCGTCGAACGCACACGGGGAGTGGATCAGGAGATCGCCGCTCCCGAGCTTGATCACTGTCATCCGCGCGTTGATCCGCGCCCCGCTCAAGGAGACGACGTAGCCCCTAAGCCATAGCGCGTCGGGAACGAAGATTTCGAGAGAAGGAGCCACTGCACTTCCTCCATTTGCAGATCGAGTTGCAACCGTCGCATTCGCGATCGAAGCGAAGACGATCTCCGACGCATGCTACCTACACTCGGAGAGACCTAGCTGGCATTGTCAGACAAACCTGAACGGCCCTGCGAAGGGGTGCTGGTCTGAGGCGTTCAGGCCGCCGAACTTCCTCGAAACTGAGTCTGCGAAGTTTAGCTTCCCGATACAAATCAGGGTCCGTGACTTTCAGTATCCACAGACCGGCTAGGATGGGCGGCGGATTGAGCGTTTGGTCCCGGGCGTACGCCAGGGCAAGCGCTAGCGTGGACATGATTCCCTCGATCGTACGAAGGCTCAGCTCCCTATGCCGTGCCACGTGACCGATTAGCTTGACCGCACGATTCTTGATTTCGGGATCAAACTCCATGACCCGAATTAGATAATCGAGAAACCTGGTAATTGTCTCTTCGTGTGCGCAGAGGGCAGGACTTAACCGCTCGATCTACACCCGCAGTCGTATGAACGAGCAACGCCCCAACAATATTTGTTGGTCGCCTTGGGGCATGCACACTGGACGTGGCAAAAGCGCAATACGTCTTTGCAGTTTGCCGGGCAACCCGATGGACGTAGACCGGGACCGCAACGTAGTGCACAGCTCTCGTAAACAGTCGGGCACGATAAGCAGGACCCGGCAGAAACACTGCTACTGAAATTGGCCACTGCCGTGATCGCGGCAATACCAACGAAAAAGGTGCGAAGCCAATTTGAGCGCATGACTTACGCCTCCCTCCTCAGAAGCTTCGGCAGTTTAGCAATGTTCGCCGC
Source organism: Phycisphaerales bacterium (assembly GCA_038318935.1). Taxonomy (GTDB): domain Bacteria; phylum Planctomycetota; class Phycisphaerae; order Phycisphaerales; family SM1A02; genus JAEUIT01. The sequence goes on along the minus strand of JBBQCR010000250.1, from coordinate 226 downwards.
GATCCGTCTCGCCTCATCGAAAGTCAGCGCCTTTGCCGTGGCTGCGTCACGCGGGTCGGCATGACCATAGACATAGGCAATCGCCTGGCATTGTCAGAGTAAATTGGCTTGAGCCTCCTTGCGGGGATCCTTAGCCTCCGGCGATGCGCAATCCCTTCCGTTATTTCAACAGCTCGCCCGAGGTGATCCGCCTCGTGGTGATGATGTATATCCGCTATCCGCTGTC
>JBBQCR010000249.1:0-5549 GCA_038318935.1 Phycisphaerales bacterium | reverse complement strand
CAGTCCTTGTCGATGCGTTCCGCGAAGAACTTCATGTCGTCGCCGCGTTCTTCGAGCAGTGACTTGAACATGAACTTCAGCAGGCTTTCGGCAAGATCCGCATCCGCCGCGAGATCGGCGAACGCGATCTCCGGCTCGATCATCCAGAATTCCGCGAGGTGCCGGCTGGTGTTGGAGTTCTCGGCACGAAACGTCGGGCCGAACGTGTAGACCTTGGACAGCGCCATGCACCAAGTCTCGACATTGAGCTGGCCGGAGACGGTGAGGTGCGTTTCCTTGCCGAAGAAGTCTTGAGCGAAATCAACCTTGCCTTCAGGGGTTCGCGGGATGTTCGCGAAGTCGAGTGTGGAGACGCGGAACATCTGTCCGGCTCCTTCGCAGTCTGACCCAGTGACGATCGGCGTATGAATCCACGCAAAGCCATGCTCGTGGAAGAAACGGTGAATCGCCATCGCCAGGCAATGCCGCACGCGACCGATCGCGCCAAAGGTGTTCGTGCGGGAGCGCAGATGTGCGACCTCGCGCAGGTACTCGAAGCTGTGCTGCTTCGGCTGAATGGGATAGGTGTCGGGGTCTTCGACGAAGCCGTGGACCTTCAGGCTCTTGGCCTGCATTTCAATAGCCTGACCCTTGCCTTGGCTCTGAACGAGTGTTCCATGCGCTTCGACCGCGCAACCTGCGGTGAGCCGCTGGACATCACTCTGGTAGTTGGGCAAATCCGCAGGGACGACGAGTTGGATCGGATCGAAGCACGACCCGTCGCTGACGGCGACGAACGAGAGTCCAGCCTTGGAGTCGCGACGCGTGCGAACCCAGCCTTGCACCGTCGCTTCCTTGCCGACGAAGTCAGCGGGTCGGGCAAACGCATCGGCAATTCGAATGGCGGGCATGATCGTCGGGCTCCACAAAGGGATCGCAGGCACTTGGGCGGAAGCGAGCAGTATTCGGGACGGAGGAGTGGGATGGCAAGCGGGTCGACAATTGTTGGCCTCGGCCCTCAACGTCCGGTAACAATTGAGGCGGAGCGACTTGCACGCGGCACGAGCGTGGCGACCGGAGTCCGTGCCAATTTGGCAGCAGCGGCGGCGCGTTGGCGAATCCCTGACAGAGGAAGACTGTGCGAGTGACGAGCTCGATCCCGAACCCCACGGGGAGAATCCAAGCACTCCATCGAGCTCGCGGCGACGGGGAGTATGCGAGCGGCGTTTCCCGCGGCCGCCTTCACCGAGTCGGCGAACGACCGTGCAGTGCCGCGACACGCAAGACTCAGGCACGGCGGTTGCCTCTGGGCCGACTCCCCAGCAGACTCGCTCGATGCGATCGTGACGTTGGGCCCTCGATCCACCGCTCTCTCTCGCATGAGCCTTCGCCTCCACCATCCAGATCCGCAGGACCCGCTCGTGGGTAGCGTCTCCGACGGCGCATCGCGTCCTCGTGGTCGGCTGAGCCTCATGCTGACATCTGGCGGTTGGCGGGATGGGGACTTTGCGGATCAGTTGCCGGCGTTGCTCGGACCCTTGGGAATCGATTGCCATCGGTGCCGCAGCGGTATTGAAGCAACCGAGTTTCTCCGCCGGGCGAGTGGCCAAGCTCCCGTGCACATTGCGATCGTCGACCTGTCGATTCCGATGGAGCCCTGCTGTACGCGAGAGACGCCCGCCGGCCCGCGGGTGCTTCAGCTTCTCCGCCGGCTCGATCAACCGCCGCCGACCGTCGTCGTGCGCCCTCCTCAGCCGAGCTTTCGCGACAGTGCTCGTGGCCTGAGTGATGCGCTTCGCGAAGGCGCGTTCGCCGTCATTGACGGTCCCGTCCGTTTGGAAAACATGCTTGAGGTGCTGCGCCGCGTGGTGCGGAGGCATTATCGCGATCACTGGCCCGCCGCGTGATCGCGCACGGCATCAGTGACGCACACCTGTCCGACACGTCCACTCACTTTCCCTCAGGAGATAGTTTCGATGAAGGTTCGACCCCTCGGCGACAAGATCCTCGTCAAGCGTAATGAGGCCGCCACCAAGACCGAGTCCGGCATCTTTCTGCCGGAATCCGCCAAGGACAAGCCGAAGCAAGGCAAGGTCATCGCCATTGGCGACGGCATCCTCAACAAGGAAACCGGCCATCGCATCCCGTTCTCGGTGAAGAAGGGCGACAGCGTCATCTTCTCGAGCTACGCAGGATCCGAAGTCAAGATCGACGGCGAGCCCTACCTGATCATGACCGAGGAAGACATCCTCGGCGTGATCGAATGAGGTTTGCCCCGGGCCGTTGACTCCGGTCACTGAACGATCACCCAGCTACGGAGCACCCAACCAGGGATCAGCCACCATGGAACGAGGACCGCTCCTCAAGATCCTGACCGAGATGAAGGGCACCAACAAGGAGCTCGACATCATCATCGTCGGAACGTCTACCCCAGTAGAGATCCGGAATGTCGTTGACATCGACGATCTTCGTGGTGGCGGGGTGATCAAGGTGACGACCCGTCAGAACCACATCTGGATCGAGGCAACACACGTCGCTCTCGCGTACCAGGTTCGAACGGACGGTCACTGACATGCAGTCTGATCAACTGCGCAAGGCCTGCCGCGAGCTCAACGGGCTCAGAGACCTGCGCATCGAGTTTTCGCAAGCGCCCGCCTGCATTGTCAAGAAGGCGCTGCTCATTCCTGAAGAAGCGGACGGCCTCGTAAAAGTCACCGACGGTTCGCACGTGTACATCGTCGACGCCGAGCGCGTGGCGTGGATCGAAATCGGGTGACGCCCGACGATCTTCGGATTCTTCCTGTCCTCGCTTTGCCTACCGCTACCTCATCGCTCCAACATCCTTCCACTCAGATTCGAGACTTACACAATGGCTGCCAAGCAAATCGCCTACGACAATGACGCCCGCGAGCGGATCCTCCGTGGTGTCCAGAAGCTCGCCAAGGCCGTCAAGGTCACTCTCGGCCCCAGCGGCCGCGTCGTCATCCTCGAGAAGAGCTTCGGCTCGCCGACCATCACCAAGGACGGCGTTACCGTCGCCAAGGAGATCGAGCTCGAGGATCCTTACGAGAACATGGGCGCGCAGATGGTCAAGGAAGTCGCAAGCAAGGCATCGAAGGATGCTGGCGACGGAACGACCACCGCGACCGTCTACGCCGAAGCGATCTATCAGGAGGGCCTGAAGAACATCACCGCCGGCGCGAACGCGAACGCGGTCAAGCGTGGGATTGACAAGGCCGTTGACGGGATCGTCGACGAGCTCAAGCGGCTCTCAAAGCCGGTCAAGAACTCTACCGAGATCGCGCAAGTAGGCTCGTGCTCCGCCAACCAGGACATGCAGATCGGCAAGATCATCGCTGAAGCGATGGACAAGGTCGGCAAGGACGGGGTGATCACCGTCGAGGAAGGCAAGAGCCTCGACACGGTCGTCGAACTCCTCGAAGGCATGCAATTCGACAAGGGCTATCTCAGCCCGCACTTCGTGACCGACCAGTCCGCGATGGAGTGCGTGCTTGAGGATTGCTATGTCCTCATCCACGAGAAGAAGATCTCCTCCGCGAAGGACATGCTCCCGATCCTCGGAAAGATCGCCGAGGGCGGTAAGTCGCTTCTGATCATCGCCGAGGACATCGAAGGCGAAGCGATCGCGACTCTCGTGGTCAACAAGCTGCGCGGCGTCCTCAAGGTCTGCGCCGTCAAGGCTCCGGGCTTCGGAGACCGTCGCAAGGCGATGCTTGAGGACATTGCGGTTCTCACGGGTGGAACCGCGATCATGGAGGAACTCGGCATCCAGCTCGAGAACATTGGCCTCACTGATCTGGGTCGGGCCAAGAAGATCACCGTCGACAAGGACAACACGACCATCGTCGAAGGCGCTGGCAAGACCAAGGAGATTCAGGGTCGCATCGAGCAGCTCAAGGCTCAGGTCGAAGGCACGTCGAGCGACTACGACCGAGAGAAGCTCCAGGAGCGTCTCGCGAAGCTTGCCGGTGGTGTTGCGCAGATCAACGTCGGTGCGGCCACCGAAGTCGAGATGAAGGAGAAGAAGGCTCGCGTCGAAGACGCCCTGCACGCATGCCGGGCTGCGGTCGAAGAAGGCATCCTTCCCGGCGGCGGTGTCTCGGTGCTTCGTGCCCGAAAGGCGCTCGAGAAGCTGAAGAAGTCGCTCAGCGGCGACGAGAAGGTCGGCGCGGAGATCATCTGGCGGGCGCTCGCCGCTCCGGCCAAGCAGATCGCGGCCAATGGTGGTCACGATGGCTCGATCGTCGCCCAGAAGATCGAGGAGTCCGACGACGTCAATTTCGGCTTCAACGCCATGACCGGTGTGTACGAGGATCTCGTGAAAGCGGGCGTCATCGTGCCGACCAAGGTCGAGCGAGTCGCGCTGCAGAACGCCGCGAGTATCGCGGGACTGCTGCTGACCACTGACTGTGCGATCACTGAGATCAAGGAAAAGAAGGCGAAGGCTCCTGCCGGCGCCGGCATGGACGATTCGGACTACTGAGCAGTGAACGGCCAGCAACTCTGATCAAGACGCGGGCCCGGGCGACATGTCGTCCGGGCCCGTTCTATTGTGGCTCGGTGCCTGCACATCGCTGAAGTCGGCGGGGCTCCGCAATTCCGATCAGATCGCCTTGACCCAACGCAGGAATAGCCAAGCGCACTCCGCGAGAACGGCGGCGGCGATGCCGATCACGATGGCGATCTTCAGCCGTCGGCGCCTGAGCTTTATGACGTCCACCCAGTAACGGCCATCAGGCATCGAGGTCACGATTCCTGCCCGCATGTGAGCGTCGAGGTCAGCGAGTCGGTAGATCTTTGCGGTGGTCGGCTTGAGTGCCGTCTCGGGAGAGATCGCGCCGGCCTTGACGAGGCGACCGACCGGGCCCGGAGGTTGGCGCCGCATCGCGAGGAAGATGGCAATGGGCATCATCAGCCCGCCCAGAAGACCGAACGGATTGCCTCCAGAAGACGGTGGAACAGGGACGGGACTCATGAGGCGAGGAGCGTACCGGCATCAACGCACCGAACGCTAGAAAAGAACAGGGCCCGCTCGTCTGAGCGGGCCCTGTCATGAGTCGATCCGATTCGTCATCCCTCGGTCTGTCGCAGCAACAGGTCCTTTGGGATTCCGTCTCGATCCAGCGATCTGACCGTTCGGGTCCAGGTCACTTCGCGCCGATGGTGTCGCGACCCTGGATGCCGTCGGTCGTGAGGATGTGATACGAGGTGTCGACCAGGAAGTCATAGCTCTGGGCGCCGAAGTATCCATCCGAGCCAAACGGCGAGGTGCGATTCCAGAGACCCTTCTCGGTCAGCCCTGGGGTGTTGTTGGTCGCCTTCGCGCGGGCGTCGGATTCCATGGCGTCACCGACGCCCATGATGCCGACGTGTCCGTCGAAGAAGAGCGTTCCGGGAGCGCTGTTGTAGCCGTGGTTGAAGTACCAAGGCTCGTTGCCGCCGGCGAAGTTGGAGTTGACCGCGGACTCTGCGTTCTGGAGCCATGAGTGCTCGAGCATGCGAGTCTTGAGGTCCGGGTAGGTGGACATGCCAACGGCGGGCGAGCGGTA
>JBBQCR010000248.1:0-5569 GCA_038318935.1 Phycisphaerales bacterium | reverse complement strand
GCCCATCCCGGGTTGACCGGACACAGTTACTTCCACGAAAACCCCGGCGTCAGCTCCGATTTAATACTTTTCCTGCGATATCACCTTCCGCCGGGCGGCGACAATGGTCGTCCGCTTGGCCTCGAGAAACACGGGTTCTGGTTTTTGGACGGCAAGTACCCGGGATCAGACTGGCAACTGCCCGGGACAGAAGCGAGCCGCTAGCTCATGAGTTGAGAAGAAATCACCAGTCCGCGCCGGGACTCCCAGTTTGGACAGCCACATCGTGGCTGGATTCGGGATCGCTTGCGAGGTGCGAACCGCGGCGCCATCGGAACTCGCGCCGAGCGATCGCGAACCAAGCGGCACAGCCCACCGTCGAACACCCGCATCCTGAACAGAAGTCACTCAGATCGTGTTTCCAGAATGTGGCGGGCATGTCCGCCTGCGAGTGATCACGAATAGAAGAGTGCGCCGACCGGATCTCCTTTCGCCTTGGCAGACCCGGCTACAAACGAGATGTCGCGAGCCTGTCGAGCGGCAGAGGGGCCGTGGCTGACGTTGTGTGACGGCCCCCTCTGTCGGCTGCGCCGCCACCATTCCCCGACTTCGTCGGGAGAGGGCGGAGAAGTTGTCGCCGCCGTGCCGTGCGTGTTCTGCGGGCTCTTGAAAGTCGCATCGGCCCATTCTGGACACCGACATTCTGGGTATCGAGAGGAGGAGATCGTGAGATGTCACGGACCGACTGAAGCGGTGCCGCCTCGCAACGCAAGAAAATGGACAGGCACATCCCGCCCCGTGTGCGCGTCACCACCCGCTCGTGCATGCCCTGGAGATCCTTAGCGGCGGCGCGTCAAGGCGAGGGAGACGACGGGCCCGCTTCAGCCGATCACGCCGCGATCTGCGCGAGCGCGGCCCGCGTGATACGCATTGGGCAACTTCCACCCCAGCATCGAGTGGGGACTGCTCGCCGTCCGCTCGGCATTCGCCAACAACTCAGAAGTCATTCAGAATGTGACTGTCCAGAGTGGGGCTGCGGGAGAATTCCAGCCCGAAGTTCACGGGCCGACACCCGGACCGCGCTGGCGGCGCTGGCGGACCGCAGATCCGGCGCCTGCTGCCACCTCTGCGGAAACGGGATAAGATCCTGGGGACCGCCGGGAATTCTGAAAGCCGCAGAATCACCTGTTAGGCCGCGAAAGCGAGTGACGTGCTCCCGACCTCTGGTCCAGTCACTACCAGTCACTATGAGAGTCCGGATGAGCCCCGGACGGGCTTTGCAGACTCTCACAGTGACGGGCTCGGAATTTGGGGAGCAGGCCACTACTAGGAGCCAGCCATGAACACCATCACCGAGAAGATCTTTCCGCTCAACGAGCACCCGATCGAGCGAGTGCTTCGCGTAGCGATAGGTGTCGGACTTGTTTCGCTCGTTTTCATCGGCCCCAAGACGTGGTGGGGGCTGCTCGGCATCGTGCCGATCCTCACCGGCAGCTCCGGGACCTGTCCGCTGTACACGATCTTCGGCTGGAGCACCTGCAAGCTCGGCCGGTGATGCTCACGCGACGCCGAGGTCTCGCACCGTGAAGAGAGCATCAAACGCGATGCCCTCCTTCTCGATGTTTTCACGCGCCCCTTCGAGGCGGTCGATCGTGGCGATGATCGCCAGGACCTTCGCGCCGCCCTCGCGCAGCACCTTCGCGGCTTCGAGCGCCTGACCGCCTGTCGTAGCGACGTCTTCGACGATGGTCACAAGGTCACCCGGTTCAAGCTTGCCCTCGAGCTGCTTCGCGGTGCCGTAGTCCTTCTTCGCGTTCCGCACGAACACGCACGGCAGACCGCTCGCCATGGACGCGCTCGAAACGAGGGGAATGCCGCCGAGTTCTGCTCCGGCCAACCGGTTCGTGCCAGCCGGAATCCGGGCCGCGAACATGTGGCCAAGGGCCGCCAAGACATTCGGCTGAGTCGAGAAGAGATACTTGTCCAGGTAGTAGTTGCTCGTCTTTCCGCTGCGCAGCGTGAAGGTTCCGCGGAGGAGCGAGACGGTAGCAATTTCCCGGGCGAGTTCGTCGCGAGTCATGTGTTGTCGGATGTACTCCCGAGCAAACGGGAGGAGAGTTTCGCAAAACCGTTGCAGCTCGTTGCCACCTCGTTCACAGGCCAGCGCGGCCCTTGAGGTTGTCGAGCACGTTCATGAAGTTGATGTACGCGTCGTACGGACTGTCGTAGGGCGAGAAGTACTTGTGCACGTCGCCGTCGGCCCAGTACTTGGTGCACATGTAGTACAGGTGGTCGCTGGTGGTGAGCTTGCGCCAGTCCTCCAGGATGTGCTCGTCTCCAGCGGCATGACGCGCCTTCACCGGAGCCTCAAGTCGGAAGAGCTCGGCAGCGGCGTTGTCCTGGATCGGGTTGCCGAGCCACGCGCTGAGATCGCGCTCGGTATCCGCCCATGAGATGAACTTCGGCACGCCGTACTCGCCGACCGGGGGATAGCAGTCCATCACCTGGCTCGGCGTGAGAAAGTCGTTGTTCCCCGGATTCGTGTCGTAGATCCAGCCAGGAAGGGCATCGAGGAATTCGAAGATCCCGGTGTCCGCCCACTGGTGTTCGCCGAAGGTCTCGTAGTCCATGAACAGGTTGCAGCAGTAGCCGTCACCGTTGATCTGGTTGACCCAGCGGGCGAATTTCTCGGCGCTCAGGGGCCACTCTTTCCAGCCTCGATTGGAGAAGCGGAAGGCGATGTCGTCGGAGAGCCGGAAATTCTTCAGCAGCAGCTTGATTGGACGGTCGGCGAGATCTTCCGGCTGCCCGTCGGAACGCGGGGGCACGTAGACGTAGTTGGGCGACCGATAGCCGAGCAGGCCGTCGACGCCTTCGCACAGGATCGCCCGGTGCTTGCCCTTGCGGGCCATGTGTGCGCCGAGTTCGTCGGAGTAGATGAGCTCGGTATTCCGGAAGACCGTCGGCGTCACGCCGAACGTGTCGCGGATGAGTTGCTCATGATTGGCGACCTGCTCGTCGAACTCCCGTTTCGAGAAGAGGAACGACAGCGAGTGATGCGACGTCTCGTTGATGAACTCGCACGCGCCGGTGTCGGCGAGGGCCTTGAACATGTCGATGACATCGGGCGCCCACTGCTTCAACTGCTCGATACACACGCCGCTGATCGAGTACGAGATCCGAAATCGACCCTCGTGCCGGCGCACGAGATCAAGCATCTTGGCCGTCGTCGGTCGATAGCACTTGTCCGCGACCTTGCGGAGGATCTTCTCGTTGGCTTCGTTGTCAAAGTAAAAGGGATCGGTCGCGAACACCGAGTACCGACGCAGGCGATACGGCTGGTGAACCTGGAAGTAGAAGCAGACCGATGCCATGGGACGCGGATGATACGGGAAGGTGGCGGCCGCGTCGTTCGGCGACTGTCACGCCCCGTAGTACTCGCGATACCACGCCACGAAGCGTTTGATGCCGACTTCGACCGGCGTGCTCGGTCGATAGCCAGTGTCGTTCACGAGGGCCTGCACATCGGCGCAGGTGTCAGGGACGTCGCCTGCCTGCAACGGCAGCAGATTCATCGTGGCCTTGCGACCCAGCTCGGTCTCCAAGACCTCGATGTACCGCAGCAACTCGACGGGCGCGCTGTTGCCGATGTTGTAGACCCGCCACGGCGCGGAGCTCGTGCCCGGATCGGGTCGTTTCGGATCGAATGATGGGCTGGGCTTCGCGGGTCGATCGAGTGTGCGCACGACGCCCTCCACGATGTCGTCGACGTACGTGAAGTCACGGGTATGTTTGCCGTGATTGAAGACATCGATCGGCTTGCCTTCGATGATGTTCTTCGCAAAGAGAAAGAGCGCCATGTCCGGACGTCCCCAGGGTCCGTAGACGGTGAAGAAGCGCAGTCCCGTTGTGGGTAACCGAAAGAGACTGCTGTAAGCGTGGGCAAACAACTCGTTCGCCTTCTTGCTCGCCGCGTAGAGCGACATCGGGTGGTCGACGTTGTCGTGGACGCTGAAGGGCAGCGTGGTGTTGCCGCCATAGACGGAACTCGAACTCGCGTACACCAAGTGCTCGCAACCGTGATGTCGGCAGCCTTCGAGGACGTTCTGGAATCCGACGATGTTGCTTTCGACATACGCGTGCGGATGACTGATCGAATATCGCACGCCGGCCTGCGCTGCAAGATGCACCACGCGCGGGAATCGATGCTGCGAGAAAGCAGCTTCCATTGCGGGCCGATCGGCGATGTTCATGCGGAGCAGCGAAAAGCCCGGCCGAACATGCAACCGCTCGAGCCTCGCCTCCTTGAGCATCGGATCGTAGTAGTCGTTGACATTGTCGAGACCGACCACCTCGTCGCCGCGATCGAGCAGGCGATGCGCGACATGCGAGCCGATGAAGCCCGCGGCTCCGGTGACGAGTGTGGCCATGCGATCAGTGTCGGCGGAAGTCGCCGCGCGATCAACCGGAGAGGTCAGCCGGCTCGCCGCACCGGAATCGCCACCCGATGCTGCGCCGCGCTGAGCAGCCGACGCACCGCCTCGATGACCCGCTCTTGCTGCATCTCGGTCATGTTCGATCCGCTTGGAAGGCACAGGCCGTGCTCGAACAGCGAGTCGCACACGCTCGTCTCACCGTGCCGGTAGTAGCGGCAATCGGCGAAGAGCGGCTGCAGATGCAGCGGCTTCCACACGGCGCGGGCCTCGATGCTCTCGGCCGAGAGTCGCTCGACGAGCTCCGCGCGGCCGAGGTCGAAGCGCTTCGGATCGATCGTGCAGGTGGTGAGCCATCGTGTCGAGCGGCTCCACAACGGTTCGGGCATGAACCGCAATCCATCAATGTCACCAAGTGCTTCGGCGTAGCGGGTGAACACGGCGCGACGGGATTCCACGCGATCGTCAAGCACGCGGAGCTGCCCGCGACCGACGCCGGCGAGAATGTTGCTCATCCGGTAGTTGAAGCCCAGCACCGAGTGCTGATAGTGCGGGGCGGGATCGCGAGCTTGCGTCGAAAGAAATCGAGCTTGCTCGATGAGTTGGGCATCGTCAGAGACGAGCATGCCTCCGCCGGAGGTGGTGATGATCTTGTTGCCGTTGAAGCTGTAGATGCCGATACGCCCGCAATTGCCGCTCGGCCTGCCGCGATAGGTCGCACCGAGCGATTCGGCGGCGTCCTCGAGAATCGGCACGCCGTACTCGTCGCAGATCGAGCGCAGCGCGTCGATGTCCGCTGACTGGCCGTAGAGGTTGACGACGATCACGGCCCGCGGCAGACGTCCGGTTCGTTCCGCATCGCGGAACGCGCGCCGAAGCGCCGCCGGTGACATGTTCCAACTCTCTGGTTCGCTGTCGATGAACACCGGCGTCGCGCCCTGATAGAGAATCGGGTTCGCCGTCGCGACAAAGGTGAGCGAGGAGCAGAAGACGACATCGCCCTGACCGACGCCGAGGATGCGCAGCGCGAGATGAATCGCGGCGGTCCCGCTCGAAACAGCCGCAGCATGCTTCGCGCCGACCTTCTCGGCGAGCTCGCGTTCGAAGGCATCGACGTTGGGTCCAAGCGGCGCGATCCAGTTGGTGCGGAATGCGTC
>JBBQCR010000247.1:0-5571 GCA_038318935.1 Phycisphaerales bacterium | reverse complement strand
ATTCGCCCGCGGCCGATCACTCGGCGTTGGCGGACTGTTCCTTGATCCGATCGATCGCGGTCTTGATTTCGACGATTCGCCGCGCAATCTCGCCATCGGCGGACTTGCTGGCGATGGTGTTGGCCTCGCGGAGCATTTCTTGGGACAGGAAGTCGAGGACGCGTCCAGCCGGCTCGGCGTTGGCCGGGTCGAGGATCGCATCGAACTGGTCCATGTGGCCGCTGAGCCGGGCGATTTCCTCAGCGATGTCCGACCGCTCTGCGAACATCGCAACCTCGCGCAGGAGATCCTCGTCGCGAACGGTGGCGCCGATCTCGGCCATCAAGGTGTTGATCCGCTGCCGAAGGCGATCCTGATACTGGCGCACGACTTCGGGCGATCGCGCCCGCACAAGTTCCAACCGCTCACGCACCGTCGCTCCGAAGCTCTTGAGGAGCGCCTGCAGCGCTTCGCCTTCACGAGCCCGCATCACCAGCATTCGGTCGCACGCTTCTTCAAGCAGCTTGTGCAGCACCGGTCGGGCGCTCTCGGCCGCGCGATCAGGACTGAGACCGATGACCCCTGGCACCGTCAACAGGGTGGCCAAATCAACGGTGAATCGCGAGGCAAACTCCGGCGGCATCGCCGAAGCCATGCGAGTGATGAAGGCCCGTGCGGCCTCGACATTCACTTCGCCCGCCGCGTCGCTTGCAGAAAGACTGAGTCGAACGGTCATGGTCACACTGCCGCGGACCACCCGCCGCGACAAGGCGACCTCCAACTCGCTTTCGAGCGGAGCCAACTCTTCAGGCACGCGCACCGTGGCCTTGAAGAACTTATTGTTGACCGAGCGGACCTCGACCGAGTACTGCCGGCCGCCCACTTCTGTTGTGCCCACTCCGAAGCCGGTCATCGATCGGATCATCGAGCGTCCTCGTTCGGAGAGCCGTTCCCCGCTGCAGAGCCGTACCCAACTTCAAACCAAGCGATCACACCCAAACACGATCACCAGCCACCATCACTAGCCAGCATCATCAGCCAGGCTTCGTCGGGTCGCTCGGCGGCGGAACGGCAACGGGAGTCGTGGCCGGAGCTGCGACCGGAGTGGTGGCCGGCGTCGTTTCTGGCACAGCCGGCGTCGCCGCCGCTGGCGTTGTTGGTGGCGTCGTCGCCTCAGGCGTTCCTTCAGGCTGGGCATCCGCGGGCGTGACGACCTTCGCTGGTTCCTTCGGCGTGGAGACCCACGTGTTGGACATGTTCAGGCCAATGGCCACCAGCAAGTAGAGGAAGAACGCCGCCACGGTTGCCACGGTGAGCGCGTCACCGGTGCGTCCACCGAATGCCGTGTCGTTGCCGCCGCCCGCGCCACCGAACGCCGTAGCCAGTCCGCCACCTTGCGGACGCTGCACCAAAATGATGAGCACCAAGGCGGAAGAGATAGCGATGAAGAGAAAGGTGAAGACGAGAGACCAGATCGACATGTCGCGCTCCGAGAGCCGACGCGGCGGAGGCCAGCGACGGGGAATCGGCGATCATACCGAAACGCTCCGTACAGGCGTGAGGCCTTGTCGGACCTCGGCCACCCAGAAGGACCCAAGACGTCCAAATAACCCAGCGAGCGGAACAGCTCGCGTACCCGCTCAGCCCGCGGCCGCTTCCCCGATCGCCATGAACTCCGCTGGCTTGAGCGATGCGCCCCCGATCAGCCCGCCGTCGATGTCCGGCGAAGCGAACAGTTCCTTGGCGTTGGCGGCGTTCACCGAACCCCCATAGATCACTCGCATCGCCTCCGCGGCGCTCGTTCCGAGCATCTCGGCGAGGACCGCGCGAACGTGGGCGTGGGCATTCTGTGCATCTTCCGGCGTCGCGGTGTTGCCGGTGCCGATCGCCCACACCGGCTCGTAGGCAATCACCAGTTGTCGCAGGTCGTCGTCCTCGACTTCGGCCAGCCCCTCGCGGATCTGACGTCGCAACACCGCCTGGTACTCGTTGGCCTTCCGCTCCGCGAGCGTCTCACCCACGCAGAGGACGACGATGAGCCCGTAATCAAGGGCGATCCGTGTCTTCCGCGCCAGCAGTTCGTCGGTCTCCTGAAGCCCGTGACGCCGTTCGGAATGCCCAACGAGCACGGTCTGGACGCCAAGATCGGTCAGCATGTTGGCGCTGACCTGCCCGGTGAAGGCACCGATGTCCTCGGCGCTCACGTCTTGGGCTCCGAGCAGCACCGATCGATGACCGAGAGCATGCCCAACCGCCTGGAGATAGGGAAAGGGCGGAAAAATAGCGACATCGACACGCTCGACGATTGCTCGCCGGCCCGCGCTGCTGGGCGTCGAAACTCCTTCGGACACTGCTTCGGCGAGTTCCACCGCCGTCGCAAGCTCGGTGTTCATCTTCCAGTTGCCGCCGATGAATGGGGTTCGTTGTGACGCCAAGAGTCCTCCCTCACGTGACGCGGTGCGACGCGATGAAGGGGCACGATACCGTGGCCGCTACACTGGCGACCCTTTCGCTGGAACCACTCCCCATGCCTCCGAAGTTTCTGACCGCTGCTGAAATTCGCCGGACGTTCGTCGACTTCTTCGTGACCAAGTGCGGTCACACGGACGTGCCGAGCAGCCCCGTCGTCCCGCACGACGACCCGACGCTGCTCTTCACCAACGCGGGCATGAACCAATTCAAAGATGTGTTCCTGGGACGCGGCCAGCGTCCTTACACCAGGGCGGTGAACACGCAGAAGTGCATCCGCGCCGGCGGCAAGCACAACGATCTCGAGGACGTGGGCAAGGACAGCTATCACCACACCTTCTTCGAGATGCTGGGAAATTGGTCCTTCGGTGACTACTTCAAGAAGGAGAGCATCACCTGGGGATGGCAGCTCCTGACCGAGGTCTATGGGCTCGATCCGAGCCGGCTGTACGTCACGTGGTTCGAAGGCAACGCGAAGCAGGGTCTTGCGCCCGATCAAGAAGCGCGGGAACTCTGGTTGCAGTTTCTTCCCGAGAACCATGTCCTTCCCGGCAACATGAAGGACAACTTCTGGGAGATGGGCGAGAGCGGACCGTGCGGACCGTGCTCGGAGATCCACTTCGATCGCATTGGCGGTCGCAACGCGGCTCACCTCGTCAACAAAGGCGATCCCGATGTGCTCGAAATCTGGAACCACGTCTTCATCCAGTTCAATCGCGAGACCGACGGCTCGCTGAAGCCGCTTCCCGCCAAGCATGTCGATACCGGCATGGGTCTCGAACGACTCATCAGCGTGCTGCAGGACAAGCGCTCCAACTACGACACCGATATCTTCACTCCGATCTTCGCGGCGATTCAAGCGCGCACCGGCGCGAAGCCTTACGCCGGATCGATGACCGATCACGTCGACATTGCGTATCGCGTAATCGCCGATCACATCCGTTGCCTAACCGTGGCAGTAAGCGACGGCGCGGTGCCAAGCAACGAAGGTCGCGGTTATGTCTTGCGCCGCATTCTGCGCCGCGCGGTGCGCCACGGGCATCAGACGCTCGGTGTGCGCGGACCGTTCCTGCGTGATCTCGTCGACACTGTTGTGGCTTCGCTCGGACCGGCGTTTCCAAGTCTTACCGGTAAGGTTGATCGCGTTCGAGGCATTCTTGAAGAGGAAGAGAATCAGTTCGGCCGCACGCTTGATCGCGGCCTGCAACTCTTCGGCGAAGCGGCGGAGCGCGTTCGCAAGACTGGCGGCAACGTCATCAACGCCGAGGACGCCTTCAGGCTGCACGACACCTGGGGATTCCCGATCGACCTCACGCAAGTGATGGCGGAAGAGGCCGGCATGGCGGTCGATGTCGATGGGTACGAAACGCTCATGGAAGCGGCGCGCGAAACCAGCCGCAAATCTACCGGCGGCGACGAAGGGATGCAGTTTCCTCCGGACGCGATTGCTGCGCTGGAGACGCAGAAGGTCAATCTCACCAACGACTCCTTCAAGTTCGACGGCAAGCCGACGACCGCGACAGTGCTGGCGATCTGGAACGGCCGCAACTTTGATCAGCATTCGCAGCACACCAAGGAGTGCATCGCGGTCATTCTTGATCGCACGCCGTGCTACGCCCAGATGGGCGGACAGATCGGTGACGCGGGCACGCTTCGGCTGGAGCGGAGCGGCGCGACCTTCACCATCGAGGACACGCAGCGAATCGGACCATACGTCCTGCACATGGGCCGCGTGACGATGGGACGGGTGAGCGTCGGCGACGACGGCACGGTGTCCCTTGACCGCGATCGACGCGAGCGCATTCGTTCCAATCATACGACGACGCACGAGGTCAACTGGGCGTTGCGAGAGACACTCGGTGACGACATTGAGCAGAAAGGTTCACTCGTCGACGATGAGAAGCTTCGCTTCGACTTCAGCTTCGGCCGCGCGATGACGTATGAGGAAATCGCCAAGGTCGAATCGCTGGTGAACGATCGCATCGCCGCCAATCTCACCATCTACGCCGAAGAGACGCCCACCACGATCGCTAAGGGCATCAACGGACTGCGTGCGATCTTCGGTGAGCGGTATCCCGATCCGGTGCGCGTCGTATCGATCGGCGTGCCTGTGAAGCAACTGCTAGCCCAACCGCAAGGAACGCTTGGTCGCGCGCACTCCGTCGAGTTCTGCGGCGGCACGCACCTCGCATCGACCGGTGACGCCAAACGATTCGCTTTTCTGCACGAAGGTGGACTCGCCGCCGGGGTGCGCCGCATGACCGGTGTCACCGGTGGCGCGGCGCTCGCATCCGATGCGGCCGCGGCCGAGCTTCTTCGCAGGGCTCGCGGAGCCGTGCCCATGAACGACGCGGCATTCGCGACAGAGTGGCAAGAGCTTTCGAAGCTCGTCGATCACATGACGCTGTCGGCGGTCGCCAAGCGATCCCTTGACGCGGCCCTCGATCCGCTGCGCGAGCGGGCGAAGACGCTGCGGAAGCAGGCCGAAGGCGCGAGCCGCGATACCGTCATCGCCCAGGCTCGAACTCTCGTCGAGGGTCACGACACCGGACCCTTGGTCGCGACGCTCGAGTCCGCGGACAACGCCGGCTTACTTGCGGCGCTCGACATGGCCCGGGCGCGACGACCAGACGTGCCGTTCCTCTTCGTCTCACCCGACGAGGTCGCAGGCAAAGTCTCGATCGCGGCCGCGTGTCCCAAAGCAGCGATCGACAAAGGACTCAAGGCTGGCGACTGGGTGAAGGTCACTGCCGTCGCGTGCGGCGGCAGCGGCGGAGGAAAGCCCGATGTTGCTCAAGCGGGCGGCAAGGATCCCGGAAAGCTCACCGACGCAGTGCGAGCGGCAAGAGAATTCGCAGCGTCGAAGATGTGAGTGAGCGGAGAGGCCAGCGGACCATGTCGATGGGCAGCGTTGCGCGATGGGTGTCGGTAATGAAACCACGCGACAGGTTGGGCTCTTCGTGGTAGCAGTTGTTTCTACGAAGCGTCTGTGTAGGTGTGTGTCCCGTACGCAGGGATGCGCGACTGAAGTCACTGCGATCGACAGCACACTCCGAGCGTGAAGCCTTGGCGATTACGCCGCGATGTGGGAGCGTCGCTGGTCGATTCACCGCGACGGTGTTT
>JBBQCR010000246.1:0-5581 GCA_038318935.1 Phycisphaerales bacterium | reverse complement strand
TGCGAATCAGCAATGTAGGGCTTTGTGGATTACGGGCCGAAGCTGCCGAGGAGAATCGCCAAGTCGGCGCCGTTGACGGTGCCGTCGCCATCAAGATCCGCCGCCGCGTTGTCGGTTCCCCAGGCGCCGAGCAGGATCGCGAGGTCGGCGGCATCGACGGTGCCGTCGTCGTTCAGATCACCGAGCACCGACGCGGCACAGGAGTAGCCGGTGACAAAGACGTCATCGACACCTGCTTCAACGAGCGATCCCGGGCCGAAATCGCTGGCTCGCCAGCGGAGCCGCATGTTGGCGGTCGGCGTGACGAAGTCGGAGACCTTGAAGGACTTGAAGACCCACGCGTTGGCGTTCTCGGTCACGTTCTCAAGCAGGAACCAGGTCACGCCGCCGTTGTTGGAGATATCGACAGGCATCGCGTCGGAGTTCGGCGACGAGCCGGTGTCGTTGGAGTACCAGCGCCAGTAGCTGACGAAGGTCACATCGGTGTCGATAGCGCTGAACTTGGGCGAGAGGAGTGTCGTCTGACCACCGTCGATGTCCGCTTCACCCAGTGCGCCACCGGGGCTGCCTTGGCCGGTGACGTAGCACATGGTGCCGTCAGCGGTGTGGTCGTCACCCGGCTGGGCCGCGGTGCCATTGGGATCGACTCGGACCCACTGGCCGGTGGTGGCGGTATCGCTCGGCGTCCCGACTTGCCAGCCTGCGACCTCTGTCTCCAGCGAGTCGCTGAAGACGGCCGTGGTGCTCGTCGCCGAGACCGATGTGTAGAACCCATTGGGTGCGTTGGCGGGGCTCGTGACGGTGGTGTTCGTCGTGGTTCCCGCCTGCACGTAGAACTGCAAGGTGCTCAGGCAGACCGTCGACGGAATGGCGACCTGATACGCGTTCGCTGCGGTCTGCGTCATGTCGATCGAAGCGAAGGCACCGTTGTTGCCATTGCGCCAGAAGAACTTGCCCGTGTTCGCCTCAGGGGTGCCAAGAAGCGCGTTCACGTTCACGTTCAGGAGCGTCGTGCCGTTGGGACTGACGGTCGTGGGAATGCCGTTGGGGAAATCGAACGTCAGCAGTTGAAGCGGCGGAGCGGGCAGGCCATGCTGACCGAAGGCGTCGGCGATCGATGCGTAGTTCGGCGTTCCGTCGTTGATGTTGCCGTTGTCGTCGTCAAGGGTGAGGTAGTCGACGACGATGTCGGCCGCGATGGTCGAGATGGAACCGTGCAGCGGAACGCTGTTGATCACGATGCTCGCGAGACGCTCGCGATAGTCTGCCGGATACTCGGCAAGCCAGTTGGTGCGGAGATCCCAGATGCATCCGGAGATGAGCTGACCACACGCGTGAATTTCGCTTCCACAGGTGGAGCAGCTTCCCGCCGAGAACTGGCAGGAGTTGTTTGCATCGCGAATGCCGCCCGAGCAGTTCTGGAAGCCGATGCCGGTGATTGATTCATCGGTGACCAGGATGCCCATCGCGTCGCCCATACCTTCGCCGTACGCACCTTGGCCACTGCCGCCGGAAGCCACGACATGGTGGCCGAATTCGTGATGCACCACGGTCGAGAACGCAGTGTTCTGGCAGTTTCCGCCTGCCTGATAGAAGTTGATCGACGGGCCGTTGTAGAAGGCGTTGCAGGTGGCCGCGATATTGGTGTTGATAGTGAACGCGTTGGCACCGGACTGTCCGGAGATCACGGGATAGTTGGGATTCTGCGCGATCACAAGATCACGGATCACGTTCGCTTGGAGGTACGCATTGACTTGGGCTCGCACCAGCGCGTCGGCGTTGGTCTCGCTGTGCACGAAGTTCACGGGGCCGCCGCTCAGTGGTGCACTGAGACTTGACACCGAGGTGACCGCGTCGGCGACGACGAAGTAGAGACCGCCGATGGTCGACTGGGCGGTTTGCGTTGCAGGGGACACGCCGGTAGCGGTCCAGGCTCCGTTGGCGTCAGCGAATACCGTGACCGCCCCGAGCGTGATCTTCGAGTACGGCAAGCCTTCAGCGACTTCGGGACCGCAGATGTCCGCACCGCTGCCCTGCGTCGCCAAACCATTGACTGTGCCGCTGACATCCATGAAACAGACCTGATTCTCCTGATAGAGGATCCGGCCGTTCTGGGCGTCGACGACGTAGAGGAACTTCTGGTAGTTGTCGGGATCGCGAAGCAGTCCGCCTTCGGCAATGAACTTGATCGCGGTGCGGGGCGGTTCGGGTTGATCATCGACACCGGCCCAGATGACCATCTCGGTGTTGGTGATGGTCGGTTGCGTCCGGAACTGATTCCGCACAATGCGGAGCATCTTCTTCTGGTCGATGGACGTCGGAGCAACCGGCGCGTCGTTGAAATTCGCTCCGAATGCGCCGAGATCCTTCAGCGTCGTCGTCGCGAGGACTGCTGGGAAGTCGGTCTCGTTGCGCACCAGCACGCGAAGGTCGGCGCGGAACACCGGGATGCCGTTGAGGTGCTGCGAGTAGGTGACCAGCGTGAACTTGTCGCTGTTGGTCGCCGCGTCATGCACCAGCGGAAGGACGCGAGCGCCGTCGGGGAACGGCCCGACAGGAAGTAGATCGGCGGCGCTGACGCCGAAGATGCCGGCGTTCGCGTTGACGAACGCGTCGGCGCTGTCGATCGGAGTTGCGCCGGTGGAAAAGGTGTTGCCATAGACGCGAGTGATGGCACCGGCTCGCACGTTGACGCGCGTGCCGGGGTGAGCGCTGGAGAATGCGCCGATTGCGTTCTGGACGATGGAGGACGGTTGCGCTTCCGCAGGGCCAGCGACGACCGCCGCAGCGGCGGAGTTACCGCAGGCGAGCAGAACGGCGGCGGTGAGCGAAGCGGTCGCGAGAAGCGAACGGATTCCGACATGTCCAACATGTCCGGCATGTCCAACATGGATCTTGGCAGGAGTTGCCCGAGTAATCGTCTTCATCATGTGCATCACGTACGAAACCTCTGAAGTGTGGGGGAGAGTTGAGACTTGCGGGAGAGAAGGGGGGACGCGGCGACGAGAAGGGTGAATCGCCAACGCCGCCCACATCACCGGTCGGAGGCGAGCCGAACCGGCACCATTCTCGGACGGCGGATGAGCGGCGAAGCGAGGTCGATGTGTCTCGATCGATCTCGCACCGGCGGTCGTCCGTCGTGCTCGTCGCAAAGGCAACGATGCGTGTCCTGTCTGTCGGATTCTTGCCGAATCTGAAACAATCGCAAGCGGATTCCGGGAAGCTCCGGTAGTTCGTTGACTGTGAAGGCGACTTTACGCCGCCGTCCGCTCTCTCGCTGTACGCTCGCACACGTCCCGATTGCCGTACCGCTCGCTCCTTGGGGCGAACGCCCACGAACGGTACGGGACGCTCGGAAAGGTCCGCACACCACGCATGGCAGGTCATCCAACAGGTAAGAACGGCCCGGGTCCACGCGGGCGGGGCAAGGCCGAACGACGCGACGATCCCGTGATCGAGAATCGAAAGTCCCGCCACGACTTCGCGATCACCGAAACGTTGGAGTGCGGCATCGAGCTGCTCGGGACCGAAGTGAAAAGCGTGCGTGCTGGTCTCGTCAGTTTGAACGAGGCGTGGGTGCGCGCCGAGACCGAGCCGTTGAGTCTCACGCTCATGCAGGTGCACATCGGCGAGTATGCGCCGGCGGGACCGCGGCAGCATCCGGCGACGCGACAGCGCACGCTTCTAGCGCATCGCCGCGAGATCAAGAAGTTTGCGGAAGCCGTGAAGGCAAAAGGGGGCACGTTGGTGCCGCTCAAACTCTACTTTCTTCGCGGCAAGGCCAAGGTGCTGATTGGCGTGGGCGTCAGCAAGAATCAATCCGACAAGCGAGAGGATTTGACCAAGCGGCAGCATCAGCGTGATATGGATCGCGCGACGACCAGGAGACGCTTGTGAATGCGGCGCTGCGCCGTGTCGCTCTCGTGACCGGCGCCGGTTCGGGAATCGGTCGTGCGATCGCGTCGATGCTGCACACGCAAGGATTCGCGCTGACGCTCGTCGGGCGCACCCGGTCGAAGCTGGAGGCGACCGCTGCTTCGATTGGCGCGAGCGATGCCCTGCTGATCGAGTGCGATCTTGCCGACAGTGAACGGGCCGCCGGTTGTGTCGATCGCACGCTCGAGCGCTTCGGCCGGATCGATGTGCTGGTGAACAACGCCGGAGTCGCGCCGCTGGTGGCGATCGAAGCGACGGACGAAGCGACGCTTGAGAGTTGCTTCTGGGCGAACACCTTTGCGCCTGCGTTCCTCATCACGCGGGCGTGGCCGGCCTTCAAGGTCCAACGCTCGGGCTGCGTCGTCAATGTCTCAACCATCGGAACGCTGGATCCCTTCGCAGGCTTTTTCGCCTACGCGGCGAGCAAGTCGGCGCTCGACAGTTTCACCCGCTCGATCGCCAGCGAAGGAAAGCCCTTCGGCATCACCGCCTACAGCGTGAACCCGGGTGCGGTCGAGACACCGCTGCTGCGGCAGAACTTCAGTGAACGGAAGATCCCGCCGGAAAAGGCCCTCACTCCGGAGACTGTCGCCGCAATCGTTGTTGCGTGCGCTTGCGGCGAGCGCCTGCAGGACAACGGATTGGCGATCCCCGTTCCGAGCCCGTAGCGCGGATCAATTCGCCCCCCGAAACCCGCTGAAGTTGGTGGCGATTCACGCCGATGACCACCTCGTGACGTACTACCAACGGGCCAAACGCGCGAACGATCAGCGAATCGACGATGCACGACGATTCGGTCGACTGCAGATGGACGACACGCTGGTCTGCAGTCTCGGCGAGGTGCTCGATCTCTCCGGCGGCGGAGTTCGTGTTCGGCGCCGTCGACCCTTGCACGGAACGATGATCATGCGGTTGTACGACGACCACGTCGCGGTGGAGAGCGCGGTCGATGTGGTGTGGTGCCGCCGGCTCGGCATCTTTCGATTCGAGGTTGGATTACAGTTTCCGTCGCTCGATGATGAGGCACGCGGCGCGTTGACGCGCCTCAGCATCCAACATCGCGACCACAACGAGCGCGGTCAGAACGCTGCGGCGTGACGCCGCCGGCCTCTGATCACTGCACCAATCGTGCGACGTCGTTGTAGAACGTGATAAGGAAGATCGAGCCGATCAGCACCAGGCCCACCACCGTGGCGGCGTTCTGGAAGGTGATCGACGGTGGTCGCCCAACGATCTTCTCGTAGACAAGGAAGAGAAAGAGTCCGCCGTCGACGATTGGCAGAGGCAGGAAGTTCATCACCGCGAGATTGACGCTGAGCATCGCCACGAAGAAGACCAGGAACATGAATCCCTGGTCGGCCACGCGCACCCCGATGTGAAAGATGCCGACGGGCCCATTGAGCTTGTCGACGCCGATCGATCCGCGCACTAGCCGATCGATGGTGAGGTAGACCTGAATCACCATCTTCTTGGTTTGCACGAAGCCCTTGCGCACGGCGTCAACCGGTCCGGTCGCGCGGAGCGTGACGAAGGCTGGATCGAAAATCGGAAACGGAAGCGGGCTGCGCCAGCCAAGGGCGTGCAGATTCTTCACGTCGTCGGCGCTGAGCACCAAAGTCTTGACTTCGGTCGTCGGCGCCGATGC
>JBBQCR010000245.1:0-5639 GCA_038318935.1 Phycisphaerales bacterium | reverse complement strand
GGTCTTCAACCCTGAAGAGCACGAGCTCTTCCGACGGGCGTTCCGCATGGGTGATCTTCAGGTGCGCGCGCTCATGGTTCCGCGTGCCGATGTGGTGTGGATCGACGAAGCGACCGAACTCGACGACGTGCGAGTGCTGCTGGGCACCAGCCCGTATTCGCATTTCCCCGTCTGTCGCGACCGTTTTGACGAAGTCGTCGGCGTGGTGCACATCAAGGATCTCATCGCCTACGGCCTTCTCGCCGGTCGTGAGTTTCGTGTCGCGACCGTTGCCCAGCTACCGCTCTTCGTCCCGGACACGCTCCCGGCGCTGAAGCTGCTCGAATCGTTTCAGGAACAGCGAACGCACATTGCGTTCGTGGTCGACGAGTACGGTTCGCTTCAGGGCATCGTGACCATGAACGACGTGATGTCGGCTCTGGTGGGCGATGTGTCGCGACGTGGAGAGGATCAAGCTCCGAAGGCAATCCAGCGAGCGGACGGATCATGGCTCGTCGACGGACGCATGCCGGTGGGCGAACTTGCAATGACCCTTGACCTGTCGGCACTCGCCGAGGAAGACATGCCCGACGCGACCACGCTCGCGGGTTTCATGATCTCCGTCCTCGGACGCATTCCAACCACGGGCGATGTGGCGACATGGAAAGGCTACCGCTTCGAAGTTGTCGACATGGACTTCCAGCGCGTCGATCAGGTGCTCGTGTCGCGCGAGCCGTAACTCACGCCATCGCCGCAGCGAATCGCTTGGAAATCTCGTTCCAATTCGCGATGCCGAGCACGGCCTTGACGTAATCGGCGCGGAGGTTCTGGTACTTCAGGTAGTACGCGTGCTCCCAGACGTCGATGCCGAAGATCGGCGTGCCCATGGTCTCCGCTGCACTCTTCCCCATCAGCGGGCTGTCTTGATTGGGGGTACTGACGATGGCGAGCTTCTTGTCCTTGGTCACGACCAGCCACGACCAGCCGGACCCGAAGCGCGACATCGCGGTCGCGCTGAGCGTTTCCTTGGCCTTCGCCAGACCACCAAGATCCCGATCCAGCGCCGCGATGAGCTCCTTCGACGGCTCGCCTCCCGTTCCTGGAGGCGCGAGCACCGTCCAGAAGAGCGAGTGATTCGCATGACCACCGCCGTTGTTGCGCACTGCAGTGCGCTTGTCTGCGGGGAGCGACTCGATGTCCGCGATCAACGCATCGATGTTCGAGGTGACCTTCAGTCCCTTCAGCGCCGCGTTGAGGTTCTTCACGTATGCCCCGTGGTGCTTCTCGTGGTGGATCCGCATCGTGAGCGCATCGATAGCCGGCTCAAGGGCCTCGTGGGCGTACGGAAGCGGCGGGAGCACGAACGGACCTTCGACCTCGGGCGCGGGAGTCGCGACGGCCGGTGTCGCTTGACCCAAGGCGGAAGCCGGAATCGAGGGAACGGCAGCAAGCGCCGCGGCGGTAGCGAGAAAGGAGCGACGGTCAAAGGCTGGAGTGGTCATGGCAATCCTCTCGTGAAGGTGCGGAACGCGAAGTCTAGTCTTCGCCGGGCGACTTGCTTTCGGACGATCCATCAACCGACAATCATCCTTCCATGTGTCGCATCGTTTCGTTCCTCGCCGTTCTCGCGTGGGCTCTCGCGGCCGGATGCGCGACGACCGGGCAGAGCGATCGCCGCTCCATCGAGCCCTTGCACGGCCAACCGGGGGACATCGTCGTCCTGATATTTGGCGCTGTCGATTGTCCGATTGCCAACCGATACGCGCCGACGCTTGCCGCGATCCAAGAGCATTGCAGCAAGGCAGCGACCTCCACGCCGGTACGCATGTACTACGTCTATCCCGCTTCGCACCTCGATCAAGCAAGCGCCGAAGCCCACGCCAAGGAGTATGGACTGACGATCCCGATCGTCCTTGATTCGTCGCACGCGATCGTCGATGCGGTTGGTGCCACGGTGACACCGGAGGCGGCCGTCCTGCGCTTCGAGAGTGCCGGCACGTACAACCTCGCCTACCGCGGACGGATCGACGACTGGTACCTGGCGATCGGACAACGGCGGACAGCAGCCACGCAGCACGACTTACTTGATGCCATCGACGCCACGGTCGCTGGCAGACCTGTCTCGAACGCGCGCACTGCGGCTATCGGATGCTTCATCGAGCGATAGAGCTCACTGTTGCGGCTCCGCCCATTGACACCGATACTCGCAGCGGCCGCCGAGAAATTCTGTGAACGGGGACCGAACCGTCGGGAGTTGTTTGCGTAAGAAGGTGCGAACACGCGTCCGACCGACCGCGGACGAAACGAAGCGCACAGAAGCCCACTCAAGTCCGCAGAAACTCGCTCCTCTCCTGGCGATTTCCCTCTCTACGACGGCAGCTCCTCCTCTTTCCCAACGGTGGCCCAACGGTCAGGCGAATCGCCCGAGCCCACAAGCTCGGGCGATTCCGTTTTTGGGTCCTTCGCGTTCGCGATGGAGCGCGGCGCAGTCACCGGTGTTCGCCGCCGCACACAGATCAGTGAACAGTCCGAGAGTCTTCACGTACACCTTCCCCGTGACAGGCGAAGGCTGCTGGCCGCCGGAGACGCCTCGACACGATCGACGGAGTGACGGCGCTTCTCCCCCCCAGTGCCGGCACGTTCGTCGCCTTTCTCCTTTCCCTCTTCCGTTCTCAAAGGTCAGCGTCGCCGCCCGGACACATGCCCGGGCGGCGTCTTTGCGCCCGAGTTTTCATCGGCCTCATTTCAGTCCGTCGCGGACCTTGACCACCGTGACCAACCACGCGGTCTTCCCGTCCTTGCCACTTAGGAATCGCACCGCGCCGGTCGACGATTCAATCTCGTCCTTCGGGGCGTCGTAGCGCGGAATGCGTTCACCGTTGATTGCGAATCGCTCGATCTCGCCGTCGAAGGTCACCCACATCATCAGGCGGTTCCATCCCGGCATCAGGACGAGCACCTCGCCTCGACCGTCTGTTGTGCCGCGTACCGGCGCATCGCTCGGCGCGGAGACCCCGCGATTCTCCGAGAGCTCGATGATCGCTCCCTCGACGGGCCGCCCGCTTGAACGATCCTTGACGGTGACAAGAAAGGAGCCGCTGCGGGCGTCGGAGCAGCCGACGAGCGCGACAGAGAGAGCGCCGAGGAAAAGAAGAAACGACAGGAATCGCGTGAGCATCATGATCGAGGACGATACCGCTCCTGTCTCACGCAACAAGTCCCGCGTGCACCGCTACTCCTCTACAAAGTCGAGAGACGTACCGAAAGTTTCTCGCAACGAGAGGCAGGAGATCGCTGCCACGACGAGCACGATCACGCCGACCACCGCGGCAGCTTGCCATCTTCCGATCCACGGCGAGAGCTGCTCCCACGCGAGGGCGCTGCCGGCGGCGCCAATCCAGCGGACGAAGTTGGGAGCCGTGGTCGCGGCGGTACCGCGGAGGTTGGTGCCGAACTGTTCGGCGGCCATAGTCACGAAGACCGCCCAGTAGCCGATCGAGAATCCCAGGGCCAAGAAGATCCCGATGGACGTGACCAGCGTTCGCGGCAGCACCAGGAAGTAGAGCCCGATCGCAAGCAGCGTCATGATCTGGAAGGTCAACACCGCTTTCTTGCGCGAGTGAAGCCATTGGCTCAAGAGCCCGCTCGCAAGGTCGCCCAGGGCCAAGCCAACGTAGCACCAGAGAATCGCCCGACCGGGCGTCGGCCGCGATTCCAACGGAACACCGAGTGCCTCGCCAAGCTCCGGCGAGTACTTGACCAGCACCCCCACCACGAACCAGATCGGCAGACCAAGTCCGATGACCGCGAGGTAACGACGCAAGCGCGAGGCCGGCGTGAACAGATTCCAGATCGCGCCGCGTCCGGCGGTGGCGTGCGACTTCACCGACTCAAACATGCCGCTCTCGACCACGCCGACGCGCAGGAAGAGGAGCGCCAGTCCGAGCGTGCCGCCGATCAGATACGCCGTTCGCCACGAGACCAATTCACCGACAATCGCCGCGAAGACCGCACCGAGCACGCCCACGCTGGCAATGATCGTGGTGCCGATGCCTCGACGTTCCTTGCCCATCAACTCAGCGACGAGCGTAACGCCGGCGCCGAGTTCTCCGGCAAGTCCGAACCCGGCGACAAAGCGAAGCAACTCGTACTGGGAGATCGCTGATCCAAGTCCGATCGTGGTGAGGAACGAAAGCACCGAACCGTCCGGGACGTCACGGATGAAAGCGTTCAACAAGTTCGCGACGGAATAGCAGAGGATCGATCCGAAGAGGACCGCGAGTCGTCCGCGCCGATCTGCAACGATCCCCCACACGACGCCGCCAACCACCAAGCCGGTGGTCTGGATGTAGTTGTCGAGTCGAATCCCGACCGCCATGACCTGCTCCGCAGGTACTCCCAGATCCTTCAGGCTGGGAATGCGGACGATCGCAAAGAGCAGTAAGTCGAAGATGTCGACGAAGTAGCCCAGCGCGGCGACCAACACCGCCAACGTGACCACGCGACCGGAGGGTGACTCCGGGCTACCCCGATCAAGCAGGCCTCCGTGATCCGCCGAGAACCCTCGGTCTGATTCCATGCAGGAAGTGTCGGACAAGCCAACTCGGCAATCAAGTAGTGCCTTCGCGACAGACGATCGTTACCATCGGGGTCGCATCGTCCGAACCGCCCGATCCAACGGTGGAAAGGACGTTGCGTCCTTCGAGGGGGTGTCGCGTGCGAAGCGTCAATTCTGAAGCGAAGCGTTGCAAGCGTTCAAGCCGATCCGGCCGCGCTGGTTTCACGCTGATCGAACTCCTGGTTGTGATCTCCATCATCGTCCTCTTGGTGGCGATGCTGTTCATCGTCGGCCAACCGGTACGACAAGGTGCCCTCCGCAGCAAGTGCCTCATCCACCAGCGCTCGATCGCGATGGCCTGTCAGGTGTACGCCACCGACTCATCGCAGCGCTTGCCCAGTCCGCGCACCGACGTTTCACCGCCGGAATCGGGCGCGGGCGGCGCACTCAACCCATGGGTCAATTGCAGCACCGCGATTGGAACGCTGACTCCGGCTGGCAAGGAACTCAAAGGATCGCTCGAGAAAGGCGTCCTCTGGCCGTACATGGACGGAAACGCTGCGGCGTACAACTCGCCGCTCGATCCGACCGATCGGATCCGCTCGTACTCGCTCAACGCCTTTGTCGGCGTCGGGGCGATCAGTCCGAATCCCTTCAATCGTCGCGCCGACGAGCTCTACAGCTACGGCGGCAAGACGTACTTTCTGTCGCGCGTCCAGCAACCTGCGAAGACGATGTGCACGATTCCCGAAGAGGACGCGCCTGGCTACAACCGCCACGGGTGGGTCATCAATCCGAACTCGGCCCAGTGGATCGACCTGCCGGCATTCTGGGACGACAACCGCATCAACATCGCTCTGATGGACGGTTCGACCACCAGCCTCAACATCCTCTCACCGAAACTCATCAAAGCGATGGACGCGTACGGCAACTACTACCAGGAACCATCGCCGTCGCCTTCCTGGAAGGTGATGCGCCAATATCTCCTTCCGGGCGTCGTGAACTGAACCACTCCCCGCTCAGTCCGGCGGATCGACAGCAGGAAACTCGGCGGGAATCTCGTACTCGTAGATGTAGAGCAGCGCCTCGCGATCCTCGCGCG
>JBBQCR010000244.1:0-5653 GCA_038318935.1 Phycisphaerales bacterium | reverse complement strand
AGTTCCGCAAGATCCTGCAGCAGATCCGCACCGACGTCGAAAGCGGCAAGCAGTTCTCCGAATCCATCTCCAAGTATCCGAAGCTCTTCGGACCGCTCTACGTCAACATGGTCAAGGCGTCGGAGATGTCCGGTTCCTTCGCCAAGATGCTCGACCGCATCGCTGCGTATCTCGGCCAAGAGCTCGAGACCCGCAAGATGGTCATCGGTGCGAGCATCTATCCGGGGATCATCGCGCTCATGGCCTGCTCGGTGACCGTCTTCCTGCTCACCTTCGTGCTGCCGAAGTTTGCAGGCGTGTTCAAGGGACATGAGGATGCGCTACCAGGGCCGACGAAGTTCCTCATGGGACTCTCTGCCTTCATGGTCAATTGGTGGTACCTCATTCTCATCGCTGTGGCGGCGATGGGTACAGGCTTCTACCTGTTCCTTCGCACCGAACTCGGCAGCTTCTGGTGGGACCGCCTCAAGCTCACGACGCCATTGATCAATCGCATGTTCAAAGCGCTCTACATCAGCCGTTCACTGCACACTATGGGTGAACTGTTGAACGCGGGCGTACCGATGCTCGACACCATCGCGATCACCGGCGACATCTCCGGTAACCAGCTCTACAAGCGCATGTGGCGTGGGGTCTATGGAGCGGTAAAGCAGGGCAAGAAGGTGCAAAGCCAGCTTTCCAAGAGCCGGCTGCTGCCGCGAAGCGTCATCCAGATGATCTCTGCGGGCGAGGAGTCCGGAAAGCTTGGCGAAGTGCTGGAAGAGATCTCACACTACTACTCGAAGGTATTGCGTGACGCGATCAAGGCCGTGACCGGCATGATCGAGCCACTCATGATTGTGCTGATGGGTTCAGTGGTCGGCTTCATCGCGATGGCGGTCATCCTGCCGATCTTCAAGATGTCGAACCTCGTGAACGGTCACTAAACAAGCCTCAAGGCCATCCTTCCGGGGACTCAAGGGGAAGGACTCCATGCTGAGCGTGCAATCGACACAACAGCGAAAGCGCTGCGCCAAGCGGCGGCTGGCTTCTTCGCGGCACGGTTTCACGCTCATTGAAACAGCGCTTGCGACCGTCATCATCGGTGTGGGCGTGCTGGCGATGATTTCCGCCCAGCAGGCCTTCCACCAGAAGAACCAATGGTCGACGCAGACGAGCACCGCGCAACGTCTCGGCAACGAGATCCGCGAGATGACGCTGAATCTGCCTCGGTTCGATCCAGTGACGGGAACCGATCACTGGGGTCCCGAGGACAACGAGGAAGGTCTTGCTGACTTCGATGATCTGGACGACTTCGACGGCGACGAGGGCGAGGGAACGGTCTTCTCGGCCTCGATCGGCAACGGTCCGATCAATGCACGCCGCGAAGTCATTCCGAACATGGAAGGTTGGTCGCAAACGATTCGTGTGTTCAATGTCGACCCCTTCGATACCACGGACGCGGTCGATGATTTCGGCAGTGCGTTCATGAAGGTCGAAGTGATCGTGCATTACCAAGGGTCGACGGACGACGCGCCGATCGAGATGACCCGCGTGTCCTGGCTGAGTCCCAAGTGACGCGAGTCGTCGCTGACGGCATGCAGTGGTACCTGAGGTTTCTGTGGCGGAGGCGAGGAGTAACGACGATGACCGCTCATCCCATGATGGTCCAACGCGGAGCGCGGAGAGAACTCCGCAACCGAGGCGTCGCCTCGGTGCTCGCGATGATGTTCCTGGTGATCTTCGGATCGCTCGGAGTTGCGATGGCGATCGTCGCCCAGGGCAACCTGCGCACCGCTGATAGTTCGATGAAGGTTTCCCGGGCGATGAGCGCCGCCGAGAGCGGATTGGTCTTCGCCACCCGCAGGCTTGCCAGCGAAGGCAAGCGTTTCGTCATCCGCAAGGGCGTGATTGACGCGAGCTTCTCGCAGAAGCTCTGGAAGGGAACGTGGAATCCTTCCGCCGACGGCGAAGTGATCATCGAACCGCCGGTCGGCTACGCCGAGAACGACTCTGCCGATAGTCTTTCAGAGGCGGTCCGCAACGCGCACAGCGCCGACCAGAACACGATGACCGTCGAGGTCGGTGATACCGGCCTGCCGGCGATCAACGATGACGGCAAGCTGGAGACCCGTCCGGTCCGAGTCGTCGCCGGCGACAATCGCGTCTGGTTCCGGCTGACTTATGAGCCGCTGGTGGACACGCCCGCGATTCGAGTCACCTCTGTTGGAGCCGATGGTGATATCCGTCGCACGATCCAGATGGACTTCAAGATCAACAAGCGAATCGAATTCGCGGTCGTCACGCCAAACCGACTGATGATCGGAAAGAACGTGCTCATCGACGGCCCGATCGCTACCCGGTTCGGCACCGAGCCCGACGAACTCAACCCCGGCAACGGCGACCCGCTGGTGATGCGGAGCGACTTCTATTACCTGAGTGCTCCGCTCAACGCGTTGCTCGACGCCTTCTATGCCCAGGTGGTGCTGTACGACGTCGATGGCGACGACCGCCTTCGCCCGGGTCAGTCCAACGAGGCGCAGGGGCTCGCTGGCAATGCGGAATTTGTCGATCGCGACGGTAATCAGTACGTCGACGACTTTGATCTCTTCCTCGGACAGTTCGACACCGACCACGACGGTCGCGTCGTCTACGACGAAGTCAAGGCAGCAGCCGCAGGGCTCGGCAATTTGACCGGAGAGTTCCTCAACGTCGACAACCAGCTCGCGCGACTCGTGGACCAGTGGGATGCCGATCGCAACGACGATGGTGTGGTCGACTCGAAGGACTCCCGCCTCGGCTACAACGATGGGGTTCTCAACAATCTCGATCGGTACGCGAAGGTGACCGGCCGTCTCGCATTCGGCGTGACGAAGAGCGCTTGGAACATCGCCAACGGTGCCAGCTACCAGACCATCGTGCAGGGACCGATCAGCCCCGAACTCACTGACGCTCCGGTGACATTCGATCTGCCAGCAGAGGAGTTGCGGATCGTCACGACCGACATGTTCGCGGACAGCGCGGCGTGGTTCAAGACGAAGGCCGCCAGCGGTGGCACGCTTACCAGCCAGCTCGGGGGCGGAGGCGGAACTACGACGGCCCCGAGCGCCGCGACCTGGGAACCCATCCCCTACGGCTCCAACGCCGCGTACGACTGGTATCAGCGGACAATCTACGACGGGTACACATTTACAAACGTCACGATCCCCAAGGGCACCAACGCGGTCTTCAAGAACTGCACCTTCGTCGGCGTGACCTACATCGCGACGCAGAACGATTGCATCGACGTGAACTGGAACTACGCGGGATCGATGAAGCAGACGGTGCTCAGCGGTGGCGGTGTGGTGTACAGCCCGAAGTTCCCCGGCCTCCTCTCGAACCTTTCGGGAGCACCGATCGCCGACACCAAGGCGGAGTCGAACTCCATTCGCTTCGAGGCGTGTACGTTCCTCGGCTCGCTCGCTGGCGACACGCCGGGCGAGTACACGCACTGGCGCAACAAGGTCCAGCTCATGGGCCAGACGCGTTTCTATCTCGACGCGACCGATACCGATCTCCTCGCGCAGACCGACGCCGCGACCCTCACGGGACTGCTGGCTTCGATCAGCGCCGCTGACAAGGACATGCTCGCCCGCACGTCGATGATGCTTCCGGGCTGGTCGGTCGACGTCGGCAACTTCAACAACGAGCAGGCCGCTGATCCGACACTGACTGCAAAGGTCAAGCTGCGCGGAACGATCATCGCCGGCATCCTCGACGTCCGCGGCACCGCGGATGTGCATGGCACGCTGCTCATGACGTTCCGTCCGGTCAAGAACCAGGGACCGCTGTTTTATGACGGCCAGCCCGACATGTTCAACACCACGATCGGCTACTTCGGTCCGCTCGACGGCGATGGTGAAGGCGCACTGCCGGGTGCTGGTGGCTTCCAGGGATTCGGTGAGATCACGCTTCGATACGACCCCAACGCCAAGTTGCCCGACGGCATTCCGTGGCCCATCTCGGTGGAGGCGATCCCCGCGACCTACCTTGAGGGAGGACCCGTCTCATGAACCGATATACAGCCTGCCGCATCCGTCCCTCGCGCTATCGCGGCTTCAATCTCGTGGAACTGCTGCTGGCGCTGAGCATCAGCGCAGCCCTGTTGACCGCGACGATGGTCTCCCTGAATGCCTGTTTCATCGCCTACCAGGTGACTACCGAGGAAGCGTCGACGCACACGGTCTCTCGCCTAGTCATGCACCGCATGATGACCATGGTTCGGACGGGAACGGATTTCGGTCCGTTGCCCGAGGATCCGCTCGACGACGTGATCACCAGCGATTTCGTCGAGTTTCGCGACCACCAGGACCAGTACATCCGCGTGACCTTCGACGATCAGGCTGGCACGCTTCTCTATCGCGTTGGCGAGAACGGCACTGATCGTGTGCTTCTCGCCGGCGTTCGTCGCACCCAACTGCCGGGTGCGAACGAGGGAACGCTGATCGACGTTCCGGCGTTCACGCTGGAGTTCGAGAAGGGAACCCATCTCTATCGCGTATCGATGGACCTGACGATCATCCCCGACGACAACCAATCGACCAAGCTTGATCTGGGTGCCATGCGCCCGATCCGCCTCGTCGCCAGTTCGATGCCGCGCACCGAGAGCTGGTGATTTTCCCTCGTCGGCTGGAGATGGTTCCGCCATCGCGGTACGCTGCGCGCTCCTCTCTTCCATGGAGCACCGCATGCGTCGATCGATCGTTGGAGCGCTGTTCGTATCCTCGTGCGGACTGCTGGCGAATCTTGGCTGCGCGACCACGGGCTCACACGTCCCGGCGGCCGCGACACCCGAGATGACCACCGCGTTCGATCGGCTGAAGGCGCTGCAAGGCGACTGGGAGATGGCCGATCCGCAGACCGGCAAGAATGAACTCGCGTCGAGCTTCCGCGTCACCAGCGCCGGCTCAGCGGTCCGCGAGATCATGTTTCCAGGTTCGCCGCACGAGATGACCAACGTCTATCACATGGATGGCGACTCGCTCATCGCGACGCATTACTGCGCCGCAGGCAATCAGCCCCGCATGCGCTGCACACACATTGATGGCAACGTCTACAGCTTCGTGTTCATCGACATCACCAACCTTTCCAGCGTCGATGTCGAGCACATGGCCGACCTGACGATGACGCTCCAGGACAACGACCACCTGCGCGAGGATTGGAGCAGTCGCAAGGACGGCGTGAAGACCGAGCACGCGAACTTCGAGCTGACGCGGATTCACTGACCGATGCGACGCCCGGTTCAATCGTCGAAGTCGTGTCGCTCGCGCTGTCGCTGGGCTTCAATGGTCATCGTCATGAGACGCTGATGCGTTCCCAGCCCCTAGGGGGCGTCGGGGGCGAGTCCTTCGGTCGAGCGCTGTACGTAACGTCCATCGCCACTCATGTCCCAACCCTGACGGCGATCGTTGAGGCAGATCTGGATGATCTCCCAGAGACGCTCGCGCTCGCGGCGGCCGCCGATCGGCGCGGCGGCCTCGACGCGGGTGTTGAGGTTGCGATACATCCAGTCCGCACTGCCGATGTAGAAGTCGCCCGCGAGCGGATCGTCCTTGCCAGCGCTGAACCAGAAGATGCGACTGTGCTCAAGAAAGCGGCCGATGATCGAACTCACCCGGATGTTGTCTGACAGCCC
>JBBQCR010000243.1:0-5660 GCA_038318935.1 Phycisphaerales bacterium | reverse complement strand
CTCCGCGAGTGCCTGTGCCGCGAGTCCTTGATCGTCCATGCCGCCAGCACTTGAACGCCACTTGTTGCTCGGATGGATCATCTGGACGAAGGCCGCGAAAATTTCGTGCTGTCCGGGAGTGGCGTGCACGGCGATTGCGTTTCCGCGATGCTCGATGAAGATGGGCACGTCCTGACGCGACATGAGTTCGACCAGAGCGTCGAGCTTTCCTTCCGGAAGTGCGTAGACGCGCACTGTCGTTTCGGCGTTGCCGGCGACAACGGCAGCGCTTCCGATCGAGCGAGGGGCGACACGCGCCGCATCGGCGATCGCGAGATTGACCAGGGGATCGCCATCCACGTTCGCGCCGGAAAGTACACGAAGTCGTGTGGGCGGCAGTGCTGGACGGACGAGTTGCAGCGCGTTGAGTGAGCGAAGCGCCTCGTTCGCGGACGACGGCGAGACCGTTGTCATCGCTTCGATCGCAGGCGCTTCGCCAAGAAACGGCGAACTGTCCGATTCGGTGGCATTCAGCGGGGCGACGGTACGAGTTCGCGCCTTTGAGCGATCGGACTTGATCGCTCGTCCCCCGGCGGCGACAGCCTCGTCCTTCTCAGGAGGACAAGCGAGACTCGGCGTCACGAAGGCGCCGAAGCCGATGGCGAGGATGGCTGCGCCCGTGCCGACGAGCGACATGCGGGGTGCGTTGCGATGCGTCATGACCATAGTGATTCTCCTGGCAAGTTTGCGGGTACGACCAGACACGAACCCCACACCCACAGATCCGACATTGAGAGGACTGCGTCCGTTGGAAGAAGTCAGAAACGAGGTCGCCAGAACAAGCGCTTCGGCGTACTTGCGGCGGCTCGACGGGCAGAGCGACGTGACCCACGCATCGCACGATGCTTCAGCGGCGTCGCGAAGTCGATGGCGGGCCCACCAAGCGATCGGATGCCACCAGTACACGATGCCGATCGCCGAATCGAGCCAGCACATGCGGTGATCGCCACGACGGATGTGCGCCAACTCGTGCAGGAGGACCGCTCGTCGCGATGGCGCGTCAAGCGTCGCCCACAGATCGACGGGCAGCACGAGCTTCGCGCGGACGCCGCACCAGACAAGCGGTGAGATCCGAGACTGCGTCATGCGGGTCTGAGGGATGCGATCGAGACCGATGGCGGCGGCTGCGTCGGCGACTTCGCGTTGCACGCACGCTGGGGCGAGGTCAGCGCGGCGGACGAGGCGGCGGAGGGCCAGAAGCCTCGCGAATTGCAAAGATACGAGTGCCAGCACGCCTGCAAGCCACACTGCAATTGGGAGCGGTGGCAGTGCGGCGAGCGCGTCACGGACCGCGAGAACGCGAGCGAGCCAGAGTCGGACTTCGAAGGGCGACGCCGTCTTCACCGTCGGTGAAGCGGCAGGTGCTGCTTTGGGCGTCACCGTGTCTGCGGTACCTGGCTTTGTGTTGGCCGCAGCAGTTGCGGTCGGCTGAGAAGCGACGACATCGAATGTCGGGGTCGTACTCGCGATGCATGCGACATGCTGGAGTCGCTCGGCATCAAGGGAGAGTTGGTTGACGCTGAAGTGCTCGGCGAGTTGGACGTCGTTGCCATCGAGCGCACTGTGCACCGTCGAGACCGCTGCCGGAGCGGTGTGTGGCGTGGTATCTCGGGCAAGTGGTTCAGCGAGACGTGTCGATTCTTTCAGTAGCGAACTGCTCGACCAAGGAGCTTCGACCGACGTCGCCAGCGCCGGCGGCGTCCGCAGAAGGTCTTCGACGCGGAAAAGCACCGGGCGCCCGAAGCCTGCCGTGAGGAGCGGTGTTGCAAACGACACCACTACCGCGGCCCATAGGGCGTGTCGGGTCGCGGGCCGCATTCGATTGGAACGGGTCAGGAGTGCGACAATGATCGCCAGAAGTGTCGCTGCCAGACCGCCGGTCCACAGGGCATCCCACGCGAACGACCAGTGTGTCCCCGACGCGAGAAGAAAGGAGATGAGTTCGTTAGCAGCATCCATGGCCGCGCTCCAGCGTGCACTCACCGGCAGTGAGTGGGTCTGTTTCGTCGATTCGTCACTGATCGAGGTCGCTGATGAGTTTCTTCAGTTGCGAGATTTCATCCGAGGTGAGCCGCTCGTTCTCGACGAGGTGCATCACCACCGGTCCCGCGGCACCGTCGTAAAGCTGCTCCAGCAACGCCTTCACGCGTGAGCGAGTGACGTTGGTTCGGGAGACCTTGGCCTTGTAGACATATGCCAGGTCGGTCTTGTCGCTACCGACCATGCCCTTCTGCTCAAGACGGGCGAGGAACGTGAGCACGGTTGTGTAGGCAACCTTGCGTCCTCGCTCGTGCATACGCTGCATGACCTCGCGAACCGTCTGCGGACCGCAGTCCCAGAGGACCCGGAGCACCGCCAGCTCCGCTTCACCAAGTTCGTAGTCGCGTCGTGCCATGACGAGTTCCGCAAGTGCTCTCTGGTCCGGCGGAAAACGCTCCGGACCCCGGAAAAATTGAACGAGCGAGCAGTCCCGATGGCAGCTCTACTACCCGTGTCGTAGGGAGGCTACTACGCGTGTCGTTGGACGTCAATCCAATTGTGCCGAGGATTCTGATTTTTCTTTCGGCGCGCGGCACACCTGCCGCGATGGGCGGCGATGCTCGGTCGCAGGTTGCTAGACGTCGTCGCTCACTGCCCTTGGGCAAGCGAGAATCCCTTGATCCCGTCGAAGGTTCGCAGCAGTTCGTACGAACAGACAGTGAACTTCTCGGCGATGCGATCGAGCAGCGCGATCACGCGCGACTGGCCGAAGCTGCCCGGCGCGACGCCCTCCCGAAGCTCGAACCGGGCCCGCCAGTAGTCGACGCACTCGGTGAACGACGAGCCCGTCGGCCACACCTGCGTGCCGCGATTGGAAATGAGCGTGAGTCGGAACGGGGTCTCAGCACAGATCCGCTGGAGTTCTTCCGCGACGGAACCCGTCGACAGCGGCGTGTCGAGATAGATATCGCATCCGACGACGTGCGTGACGATGTTCGTGAACGTCCGGATGACTTCCTGACGCACCGGCTTGGGATGTGAGTGGAAGGTCACGATGTCGCCGCCGCTGGTGATGTCGGCAGCGGGTGGAACAGTTTGCGGCTTCTGTCCCAAGCGATCGGCGACCGCCTTCGCGAAGTCCTTCGTGCCAAGGGTGGGTTTCGAATTGTCACCGAAGTCGCCGGTACGGACGCCGTCCTCCAAAGCCCGAAGGAACGCGTTCTCAATCGCCGCAGCCTGCTTGGCGAGGCCGATGTGCCGGAGCATCATGAGCCCTGAGAGTACGAGCGCTGCGGGGTTCGCGATGCCCTTGCCAGCGATGTCCGGCGCGGTGCCGTGCACGGCTTCGAAGATCGAGATGTGCGTGCCGATGTTGGCGCTCGGCGCGAAACCAAGTCCGCCGACGAGACCCGCGCAGAGATCGCTGACGATGTCACCTTGCAGATTCGGAAGCACCACCATCTTGTAGAGCTGCGGGCGCATGACGAGGTTCATGCACAGAGCGTCGACGATCACGTCGCCACAACTGATCTCGGGGTAGTCCTTCGCGGCCTGACGGAATCGTTCCAGGAAGATGCCGTCGGTCATCTTCATGATGTTGGCCTTGTGGCCGCAGTGCACGCTGGTGATGCCCATCGCCTGCGCGGTCTTGAACGCGAATCGGCACACCTTGTCCGAGCCCGGCGCGGAGATCAGCCGCTTGCACTGGATCATGTCGTTGGAGAGCCGGTGCTCGACGCCGCCGTACGTGTCCTCGATGTTCTCACGCACGATCACGAGGTCGATGGGGATCCCCGCCTTGCTGAAGGGGGTCATGACGCCCGGCAGTGTTCGGAAGGTCCGGAGGTTGGCGAAGGCGTTCCAGATCTTTCGGGCGGTGACGTTGATCGACTTGCCGCCGCCGCCCTTAGGGGTCGACATCGGTCCCTTGAAGAGGATGCCGCACTCTTCGACGGTCTTGACTGCCGCATCGGTCATGCCGCGCGTGTCACCCTTGTCAAACACCGCCGTCCCCATCTCGACCGGAACAAAATCGAGGTGGTCCATGACCCCCGCGGCGCGAAAGAGCGCCAGCGTTGCGTCCATGATTTCTGGACCGATTCCGTCACCGGCTGCGAGGGCGATGCGCGTCGTGGTTGGCATAGCAGTGTGTGTGCGGACCCATTCGGGTACATCGCGGGAAGTCGGGCAGTGTAGCGGCAACCGGAAGTGATGCGAAAGCCAAAGAAACGACCCGACGGCGTGGGCCGTCGGGTCGCTGAAATCAGTCGGTAGTGTCTCCGCGGAGCGCGGAGTCGCTGCTCAGCTTCGTCGCTGCATCAGGAATCGCAAGATGTACACGAACAGCAGGATGACCGAGGCGAAGAGCGCCAAGGACGCTGCCACGTACTGGTTGGTGTTGTAGTGATGCAGGATGTTCGAGGTGTCGTAGGCGATATAGCCGGACGCAAGGAAGATCATCGCTACCGAGAACCAGATGCCAAGCGAGAAGCCAAAGATGATGCTCGCGATGATCGCGATGACCGCCGCAGCCCCGCCAAGGACGAGCACCGTTCGCAAGAACGAGAAGTCGGCCTTGGTGAAATACACGGTCGCGGTAAGTGCGGCGAAGATGCCACCGGTTGCGAGCGCCGCGGTCATCAGGACGCCCGGCCCACCGTACTTCGCGGCAAGGAAGATCATCGGTGCCAGGAACACTCCTTGGAGGACGACGTAACCGCCAAGGCCAAGGAGTTGCACCGCCGGTGACACTTGACTATTCGCCAAGCGCGACGCTCCCCATGCCACGGCCATGAAGCCAAGCATGTAGAGCAGCATGCCGAAGTTGCCGGCACCGCCAACGAACTGAAGAACCATCTGGCCAAAGCCGACCTGCACGAAGACCGCGCTGAGGGCGGCGAAGCAGCCTACGGCGATCGCCAGGAGAAGATAGGTCTTACGAATGAACGCCACGCGATCATCGACGCCTGCATCGATGGCGAGCAGGGAGTCCGCGTTGGTGTACGGGGATCGCCAGCGTTCGTTGTCTCGACTGTTGGGGAGGTTGGTCATTGGTGTTTCCAGGAAAGGTGAACGTCGTCGGCAGTGTAGTACGGTCATCGACGATGTATGCGTTCTTGCCGCACGAAGTAGATCAGACTGTGCAGAGCAGCACGGCCTCGCGCAGGCTGGTCATCGGATCTCGCGAGGGAATGAACTCCTGCCCCAGGTAGCCGGTGTAGCCGGTCGCGGCGATGGCCCGTGCGATCGCGGGATAATTCAATTCCTGTGTGGCGTCGATCTCGTGACGGCCGGGATTGCCACCGGTGTGGTAGTGCGCGATGTGGGCGGAGTTCTCGTTGATGGTGCGGATGACGTCGCCTTCCATGATCTGCATGTGATAGATGTCGTACAGCAGCTTGAAGCGGTCGCTACCCACGGCTTGCACCAACCGAACGCCCCACGGCGTCCGATCGCACATGTAGTCCTTGTGGTCGACTTTAGAGTTCAGAAGCTCCATCACGATCGTGACGCCGTTGGCTTCCGCGATCGGAGTGACGCGCTGAAGACCGAGAACGCAATTCGCGAGCCCTTGCTCGTCGCTCATGTCGAAGCGGTTGCCGGAGAAGACGATCATGCTCGGAATCCCGGCAGCCTTTACC